>JAAZNH010000193.1 GCA_012798365.1 Methanomicrobiales archaeon
ATGCACGGATTTTTTTTCCGGAGGTGAGATCCATAAGAGCCGGGTATCCTGCATCATAGACGACAAGGCATTCGTTGCGGGAACCGTCACAGGAAATGTGACGCACCGGGCTGTTGTTGCCTGGCAGGATGCAGGGAGTATCCCCGGCCCCCTCCCGGTGGACAGTAACCATTCCATCTGCGTGCCCCAAGAAAACTGCCGGTCTTTCTTCAGCAGGGGAAATGCAGGTGACCGGTGAGGCATGAAGACTAAGGAATGAGAGCACCCGGCCGGTGCGGATATCGAGGGTGGTGAGTGCTCCTTTGGTATCTCCTGCAAGGATCGTCTCTCCCCGTTCATCCAGAGAAAGTGCAGTTATCTCACCTCTCTTTTCCCCTGACCAGAGCAGCGATCGCGAGGCCACATGGTTGCACTGGATTATGCCATCATCCCCGGCACTCACGATGACCGTGGTGTCCAGTGAGAATGCGAGGAACCGGATGGCGTTCCGTCCCAAGGAGAGTTCAGACACCAGTTCACCGGTCCCGGTCCTCCAGACCGATATGGTCCCGTCACAACAGCCGGTTGCAAAGAGGCTCCCGTCCCGGGAGAAGCACATGCGGGATACCTGGCTTGCCGGTCTGCCGATCCTGCGCCGGTTCCCTTCCCTGGGCAGGGTGTTCCGGGCCTCATCCGGCAGATTGCGCCGGACGTATTCCCAGATCAACCGTACATCTCCCTCCGGCGACCAGCCTGCAGCTACCAGGGCCCGGACGGCCCGGGCTGCAAGCGGGAGGGGTGCGAGCGTGGCAAGGATCCAGAGATCGTCCCAGCGCGCCTCCATACTAATGCCCTTGACGATAATCTCCCATTCCGTATATGACCAACGGGCAGCATTCCGATTCACCTGCGTTCCTGCCAGTGCCCGGGCAAGGACAGAACATTCACCCCTCCTGCGGGCCACCCTCTGCACCTGCGCCCTGACCGCTTCATCAGACTGTTCGTACCCGTCACCAAGAGCCGCGATATCGTGTTCAGAATAGGGGGATCCCGCCCTGGTATCGTTTGTGCAGAAGTCCCAGACTGCCCTCAGGCCGGGTTTTTCCGGGCGCCATGAAAGCCTGGCAGCAAGTGATACCAGGGATTTGGTATCCCAAAGGAGGCACTCATGCAGGAAACAGTCCCTCTGTTCCGACGATACAAGGTGCATAAGCCCGTTTTCTGCGAGACTTGCTGCTTTGGGATCGGGAGATGAGCAGAATACCTCGGCCAATTCCCGCACCGCTGCAACATCCCCGCCTGCGGCCTTCCGGGCGATCCTCCGGACGCTCAGCCGGTTCAGCCACGCACCGATACCCGGAACCGTCCCGATGGACTCGATAAATCTCATGTCTTTATCGAATCGAATGTTTCGAGCGCAATAGTATGGCCCCCCGCAGGTGCCTTCGGGTGGGCGCCCGGCCGGGAGGCACAAACCGCACGACCCTCTGCAAGATATTCCCGCAACAGGCCGATCGTCTCCCGCTGTGAAATCGAGAGGGGAACCTGCTTTTTCAGGCACGCCAGGATATCCTGGGTGGTTACCCTGCGCATATTCTCGTTGAAGGCCAGGTACATGGCGTCGATGACCGTCTGTTCAATTTCTGCACCGACAAATCCCTCGCTTTCCCTTGCCAGGAGATCGAGGTCATAATCCGCCGGGATACACTTGCGTTTTCTCAGGTGGACACAGAAGATCTCCCTGCGCTCTTCTGTGCTGGGCAGGTCCAGGAAAAAGATCTCATCGAACCGCCCTTTCCGGAGCAGTTCCGGGGGAAGGGCAGAGATATTGTTCGCCGTTGCCACGACAAAACAGGGCGCGGTTTTGTCCTGCATCCATGTCAGCAGGTGGGCAAAGACCCGCTGGCTTGTCCCTGCATCCCCGCTCCCGAAAGCAAACGCCTTCTCGATCTCATCCACCCAGAGGATACAGGGTGCAATGGTCTCGGCAAGCGACAGTGCGCGTCGGGTCCGCTCTTCCGATTCCCCGACCAGGCTCCCGAAGAGTGCGCCGACATCAAGCCGGAGGAGGGGGAGGTGCCAGAGGTCTGCGATCATCTTTGCCGTTAGACTTTTACCAGTGCCGGGAATCCCGATAAGGGCAATCCCCTTCGGAGACGGAAGGCCGTAGTCGCGCGCTTCCTGGGTAAAGGCACGCTCACGGAGGCGGAGCCAGTCCTTGAGGCAGGTGAGGCCCCCGACATTATCCGAAGTCTCGGTCAGGCTGTAAAATTCCAGGGCATCTGAGTGGGAAAGGATGTCCTTTTTATCGGCAATGATCGTGTCGATGTCCTGGTCATCCAGGGTCCCTTTGGTTACGATCGCCTTGGAAAAGGACCGGCGGGCCTGGTTGAGGGTCATTCCCAGTGCTGCCTGGATGATCTTCTCCCTGCCGGCGCGTGAGAGGGAATGTGCAATGCCACTGGTGGACAGTAACAGATCGAGATCAGCCGAGAGCTCTGCAGCGCCTGGCGGTGGAAAATGAACCAGGACGGCGTCGTCCCGGATCTCTTCCGGCACTTTTCGTGCCGGGGTCACGATGACAATTGTCCGCCTGTTGTACTTGAATTTCTGCGAGAAGTTGCGTATGCGGCGCTTGACCTGGGGATTATTCCAGAATTCATGGAAATCCTTGAACACGATTACTGCATTCTCGTCGGTTTTCTGGATGTCATCGAGGGCAGCAAGAGGATCGCGGGACTGGGTATGGAAGTTCTTGTTGCCGGTGATAACCGAGTAGCCGTCAACAGCATCCCACGTGATGCATTGCCGGGGAGGTTCCCAGGTGTCGCAGACCTCCTTAATGCGCGAGATGACCCGTTCCTCTTCCGGGGTCATGACAATGATCAGGGTGACCCGGGCGCGCAGGGAAATATTCAGCCTTCGTGAAAAATCCGGCTCATGGTACTGCATTACTGCCACCTCCTTACAACGATCCTCAAAGATCCATCCTGCTCTTCTGTCTGTGACACAATTTCAAACCCGTCCTTTGCCGCCTGTTCCATGACCATCTTCTTTGCATATTCCTTCTGGATAGCCCCTGCCTGCACTTCCAGGTCCCGGGTGATCCTGCGCTCATCCGTGCCGCTGACGCCCCACCAGTCGGCAACCATATCATACGTACCATCGGTGTTCTTCACAAAGCCGATCTGGTATCCTTTGCCCCTGCGGGCAGCTACCTCCACGGCATGTTCCCCGTGATGCCCCAGGATGACGGTATCGGTTTCGACCTCGTACCCGAGATTTTTCAGGCTTGCAACGAGGGCTTGCCGGTTGTGGAACTGTGTTTTGACTTTACTGTAGTGCGACATGTTACGGCCTCCGGGAGGATGAACTCATACTGCTCCGGATGGCGGATGTGGGAAACCCAGTGGTAACGACAGCACCATCCGGAAAAATAGTGAACTCGATGTTTGCAAAGCCTGCTGATGCATCACTCCCTTGGGGTTGATGAGCGGGTGCGAGCCGGTTCCCAAGGAAAACAACCTGCTGGTTTGCAGAGCCTTTGAGAGGATCGGGCTGGTCCCGTTCTGCGATATAGGGCCCGGCAACCAGGAGGTCAGTCACCGCGAGAAGTGCCGGCCACGCGGGATCGTGACCTTCCGCGAGCTGATCAACAGTATACCCGGAATAGGTTACCACGGAAAGGCCGGCCTTCCGGAGCAGGCTCCCGAGCGTGGAAAGCGGTTCAGCCTGGGCGAATGGTTCGCCACCCGAGAATGTGACCCCGCTGATGCCGGTGGTGGCAAGTATGCGTGCAGCAAGCCCGTTCACGGAGACACGGTTATGAGAAGAGAATGGCCAGAAATCCCTGTTGAAGCAGCCGGGGCAGCGGTGCGGGCATCCCTGGACCCAGACAACAGCCCGGGTGCCCGGCCCGTTCACTGTTGATCGCGCGAGAAATCCCGCAAGGTCAAGAGCGCTCGTTGGTCGGCATCCGGGGTCATTG
>JAAZNH010000026.1 GCA_012798365.1 Methanomicrobiales archaeon
AAACGTTGACTTTGCCAACCGGTTAACGAGCTGATGGTTTTCTCCTGCTTCAGATCTGATTAACCTCCATAATTCTCCTCCCCTGTGTCGTGATGGACCCCTGGATACACAAATTTATTTATGCTGCACAAGTCCATTCTTCAGTCCGGGAGTTGGAACCATGCATAAGGACGAACTGATCAACCTGCACCAGATGCTCTTTGAGGTAAAACAGTACTTTGAAGAGATCAATCCCGATCTGAAATTCACCCAGTATAATGCCCTGAAGATCACCCCTCAGCAGCAGCACAAGAGCAAGATGGAGCACAAGTACGCCATCTTTGTCCTCGGGACCGAGATTGCCAATGCCATGAAAGAGGTGGATTACACCTCATCAAGCCGGATCTCCGCACGCATGAAGGAACTGGCTGACAAAACCCTCAAGGAAATGGATTACACTTCCTGACATACGCTTCCGGAAAAATACCAAAAATACCCGCGGTCCGTGCTTCCGGAATATCCGTAACCTTTTTTCCCCCAGGATACCGGGTGCACTTCGATCCTGATCTTTTATATTCCAACGCAGCAATTCTGCGTCTATGCAGTACTTTTCCGGAGCCGGCCTGTCACTTGACCTGCGGGAAGTGAACCGGGCGGTTGAAGCAGCCTTTGCCGATCATGGCATGGGCCTTGTCCAGATGCCGCCCAAGGTATATATCACCCTGCCCGGCGGGGATTTCCGGACCATGCCGGCCTACCTTCCCTCCGCAAAAATTGCCGGGGTCAAGATTGTCAACGTGCACCCGGACAACCCAAAAAAAGGCCTTCCAACCGTGATGGCCCTCACGGTCATTCTCGATATCGCAACCGGCCGGCCGCTTGCTCTCCTGAATGCAACGCGGCTGACTGACATCCGGACCGGGGCCGCAGGAGCGGTTGCCGCCAGGTATCTCTCACGGAAAAAGACGATCACGCTGGGTGTTGCGGGAACGGGCCGGCAGGCCGGGGCCCAGGTCCGGGCAACGGCTGAAGAACTTGAGATTGAACAGATCCTCATCTGGAGCAGGACGACCCGTCATGCAGAGAAGTTCAGGACGGACATGAAGCAGTATGACTGCAGGGTGGTGAGCCTCGAGCAGGCCTGCAATGCGGATGTGATCGTCACAACAACCCCGTCACGGAGCCCGATTATCCGGAGCGAGTGGGTGCACGCCGGCACCCACATCAACGCGATTGGTGCAGATGCGCCCGGAAAGCAGGAGCTGGACCCGGCCCTCCTCCTGCGGGCGCAGGTCTTTGTCGATGACATGGCGCAGGCCGTGCATTCCGGCGAGGTCAATGTCCCGATAACAAACGGCAGTTATTCGCCGGAAAAGATCGCCGGCACACTGGGCGAGGTGGTTATCGGGAAGAAGAGAAGAACGGATCCGGACGCGATAACCATCTTTGACTCAACGGGCCTTGCCATCCAGGACCTGGCAATCGCGGCAATGGTCATGAGAGAGGGATCCTCCATCGACCTCCCGTTCCCGTGATTTTTTACTCGGGTTTCTTTGCAAACTTCTTCCAGACCTGTTCGCGGTATACCGGCCCGCTGTTGTAGGTGCAGAACGGGATGAGCCTGCCGTCGGGAGTTGCGTAATGGATGCAGCAGCGCCTGACCCGCTCAATATCGTAATTGTAGTTGTCCATGAAGTGCATGGTGCCGATGAAGAGCGCATTCCAGTGGAATTCCCGGAGCGCCTCGAAGTTCTGGCCGATGAGCGACTTGCTGATGAGCTTCCAGAACTCCGTGGTGTTGCCCTGTTCCCCGTTCTTCACCGAGTCGTGCATGTTCTTCACACCCTCAAGGAGCGCCTTGTACTTGTTGATGGTCCCGCCCTTCTTCATCGTGTCGGCCATATGCCCGATGGACTCAAACAGCAGGTCAACATCCACCATCCGGTTCACCGGCACGACCCCGTCCGGCTGGACAAAGACATACGTGGCAGCCCCGCAGTGCTGGTGAGCGGTAAACCGGACCTGGGGCCGGCCGGTGTACGCTTCGACAAGATCCGAGAACGGCAGGACGCACGGCACCGGGTAGAAATCATCTTTCTTCAAAAGGCCCCCCATCTGGTTCTCAATCCGCTCAAGGATATCCGGGATCGTGATGCGGCTTTTCTGGAGATCGTCGTCGCTTGCGGCTCCCGTGAAAGCGACCGGCTGGTAGTTGATGCCGCGGATCACACCATTGTGCTCGATGGCAAACCGGATGATATCCCCGAGCTCGTGGTCATTCTTGCCCCGGATGACCGTGGGCACCAGCACAACGCCGAGCCGGACCCGCTCGAGGTTGTCGATGGCCTTCTTGCTCATCTTGATGAGCGGGTTTGTCTCGTGGCTGACACCATCGAAATGGAGGTACACCGTATTGACGCCGGCATCCTTGAGTTCCTGGGCATACTCCGGCTCCCTGGAGAGCCGGATCCCGTTGGTTGCAACCTGCACCTGCGGAAATCCCATGGCTTTTGCCCTGCGCACGATCTCGGGAAGATCGTCGCGCATCGTGGGCTCCCCGCCGGAGAACTGGACTGCGGGGGTTGCAACCGGCTTCTCGCTGCGGAGGAGCGCAAGCATCTTCATGACCTCGTCAAACGACGGCTCATAGATATACCCGCAGGCCCGGGCATTGGCAAAACAGAATTCACAGTTCAGGTTACAGCGGTTGGTCAGGTCCACGTTGGCAAGCAGGGTCTGGGAATGATGGTTATTGCACAGGCCGCAGGCAGTCGGGCAGGTGTCCTGTGCCACGACGTTCTGGGGATTGGCTATCCCGTTGCCGATCGCCTCGTACTCCTCGAACCGGTGATACATCCGTGCATCAGACCAGTAGAGGTTCCGGGCCAACCCGTGCTCCGGGCAGGTTCGTGTGATCCAGACTTTTCCTTCTTCCTCGGAGATCTCTGCGTCCAGCACTTTTTTACACGTGGGGCAAAGACTCCGTGTCTTTTTGATCAGCATTGATGTCCACCCGTTATGGATCGAGGAAATTCTACCTGCGATTTCAGAGTAACTTTAATGTTATTACCTGCTCTTTATTAGAGGTATTGGAGTGCTCCGTTATTAGCATTGACTTCGTCCTCATCGTGCTGCTGTCAGCCTTCTGGGTGATGCTGCCGGCCTACCTGCCCAACCCTGTTGCCGCACTGTGCGGCGGAGGCGTACCCGTGGATCTCGGCAGGAATTTTTCCGATGGGAAGCGGGTTCTTGGCGATGGCAAGACCTACCGCGGGCTCATTGCCGGCATCGCTGCCGGTATCCTCATCGGGCTTGTCCAGGTCTGGCTGCAGGGCCGGTTCGGCTGGCAGTTCCTGCCGCAGCAGACGCTCCTCTCGATCACACTTCTCTCCGTTGGTGCACTCCTTGGGGATATGGTGAAGAGTTTTTTCAAGCGCCGCCTGGGAAAAGAGCGCGGGGCCAAGTGGCCGGTTGCTGACATGTACGATCTCGTGCTCGGGGCATTTTTCCTGCTCCTGGTCTTCGATACGGCATGGCTCTTTTCCGCAGTCACCCTGCCGGTGCTCATAACCATTCTCATCATGACACCGGTGCTGCACCGGGCCGTGAATATTATCGGGTTTATCATCAAAGTCAAGGAGGTACCATGGTGAAGAACAGACTCTCTGACCTGCTTATTGCGTATAAGGCGATTGAATTTGGGGATTTCACCCTTGCATCCGGTGCAAAGAGCCCGTATTATATCGATGTGAAAACCGCGGTGACGAACCCGGATCTCCTGTCAGCGATTGCAGATGCGGTTGCCGGGTCAGAAGAGTTTGATATCATCGCCGGCGTTGCTGTCGGCGGCGTTTCCCTTGCCGTCGCAACCTCCCTTGCCGCAAAAAAACCGTACGCGATCATCCGCTCAACGGAAAAGGGGCACGGGAAGAAGGACATGATCATCGGGAAGGTTGCCGGAAAACGCGTGCTCCTCATCGAGGATGTCACGACTTCGGGCGGCTCGGCCCTGTACGGGATCGATGCCCTGCGGGCGGCCGGGGCAACGGTTGAGAAGGTGGTCACGGTGGTTGACCGCGAACAGGGGGCCGCAGCGATGCTTGCCGGTCACAACATCCGCCTCGTGCCGATGGTGAAGGTGAGCGATCTCTTAAAAGAGTAAGGGCTTTGTAATCCGGGATCAATACAGTGAGTATGAAAGCGCTTGTTGTGGGCGGAGGGGGCAGGGAGCATGCCATAGCCACCGCCCTTGCCCGCAACCCGAAGACCCGTGTCTTCTCGGTCATGGCAAAAAAGAACCCCGGGATTGCACGGATCGCAGAGACCGTACTGCTCCACAAGGAAACAGATACCAGCCGGGTTGTTGCCTTTGCCCTCGAGCAGGGCATTGATTATGCGATTATCGGGCCGGAAGCTCCCCTCGAGGCCG
>JAAZNH010000194.1 GCA_012798365.1 Methanomicrobiales archaeon
GAACGGGCGGTTGCCGGAATAACCCGTGCCAGCGGGCTCCGGAACGGGGACAATACCCTCTGGGTTGTCAACCGCGCAGACTGGAAACCGCTCTGGTTCTATTTCTACAACAAAAAGTCCGGTAAAGGCCTGTATCTCGAACCTGACACCTCATTCTACTCAAAGAGCGGTGCCGAAGTCGCAACAACAACCGCTTCTGCAACATTTAAAGAGAACGTGCTGGTGACCGGCGATCTTGAACAGATGCTTGCTGATACAACGGTCGGGAACCGGACCATGAAGGATCTCGGGGCAAACTCAGGAGTGGTTTCCATTACGAACGCCTGGGCTCACGGGGCACCCTACGACCTCATGACCGTTGCCATGCTTCATAACCACCTCTGCCCGGGCGTACTCGGGGGATACCTGCCGATCAAGTATAGCGAAAAGGTCCTGCCCATCACGGACAGCTCATCCTCCTATACGTACATCACCACGTCCACCTCCTGCAAGGAGGATGCATACCCGGCCCTCTGGGACATCACACCCGGCAAAGGCGGGGCGATCATGCGGACCCTTTCTGAGGCTGAGACCAAGGACCTGACGGAGAAATTCGGCACCAGCCCGCGAGGCATCGTTGTCCGCTGGGACAGTAAGAAAAAGACCGGTACCGGTATCGTGTTCGGGTCCGTATCACCGGCATCAGCAACACCTTACTCCGGCCCGGAGTGGGGCGCAAAGCCCCTGAGTGTCCTCAAGGCAATGGACACGATTGACAAACCGGAAATGAGCGTCAGGACACTCATGAAGTTCACTATCGACGAGGTCTCGTTCTCCACGCTCAAATCCTCAGAAAACCCATACCGGGTCCTGGGGGACCCGTGAGAGGGATTTCCCATGAAAAACTACACCATCATACTCTCCGGCATCCTGATCGGGTGCCTCATCTGCGCCCCGGTGCTGGCAGCACTGCCAGACGGAAACCGCATGGAAAACCTGGGTGAACGTGCAGCACAAACCGCAATGAACGAACTCGGGTTCACCACGGGCGACACAAACGTTGTTGTCCTGACCAATGCCGGACGGGCTGTTGTAAATGGCCAGACAACCGAACGGGCGGTATCGGGGATTACCGATGAATGCGGGCTCCAGAATGCAGAAAACACCCTCTGGGTCGTGAACCGGCCTGACTACAAACCACTCTGGTTCTATTTCTACAATAAAAATTCCGGCAAGGGCCTGTACCTCGAACCTGACACCGCATTCTATAGCAGGAGCGAAAGTGATCTTTCAACGATTACCATCTCTGACACGTTTAGTAAAAACGTCGTGGTCACGGGGGACCTGAACCAGATGCTTGCCAATCCGGAAATCGGAGACAAGACCATGAAAGACCTTGGTAGTAACTCCGGTGTTGTGGCAATCACCAATGCATGGGCCCATGGAGCGCCATATGATATGATGACAGCTGTCATGCTCCACGACCATTTCTGCCCGGGGGTATCAAGCGGCTATATCCTCGCTAAGTATGTCGAAGAGAAGATGCCAATCACGGACGGGAAGTCATACGTTGTCATTTCGAGCCCGACATGGTGCAAAGACGATGTCTTCCCGATGCTCTGGGATCTTACTCCCGGCAAAAGCGGGCAGTACCGGTATGCCATTTCCGATGCAGACCAGGAAAAACTGGCGTTAAAATACGGTACCCGCCCGGCCGGAATTTATATTCTCTGGGATAATGAGGCAAAGACCGGCCATGCCATGCTCCTCGGGTTCAGATTCGATGAATCTGCC
>JAAZNH010000195.1 GCA_012798365.1 Methanomicrobiales archaeon
ATACGGCCCCGAAGGTGTTATATTCATAAGTGGCACCGGCAGGATCCTGGGGATTGTCGTTGTTAACGCCCACGGTTTCCCCAGCGGTAAGGCCGGTGAATCCCTCTTCTCCAGAAATATCCGTTCTCAGGGAAATGCCGGCCACCTCATACAATAATTCCTTAGTACCTGTCCTAATCAAATGCTCTGGTCCGGCACAGCAAAAGCCCGTTCATCGCCAGCTTTTGCGTCATCTCCGGGTTTTGTGTCACTGCCGTTATGCAGGTCCCGATACCGGCCGGGGCGGGGGCCGGGGGAATGGCAACGTCACAATCCTTATTGCATATCCCGCCCGATGTCGGTATGATTCTGAGATGCTGTCCGCTATGCACTCCCCGCGTTACCTCGTCCTCCTGCTGGCACTGGCCCTTTTCACCATCACGGTGCCGGCCAGTGCGGAGAATCCCACGGTCATGGTGGCTGATTACTCTATCTCTCCTCCGGTCCTGCAGCCGGGAGATGTCGGCACGATCACTGCTATCATCAAAAACACCGCATCGTCGGCAGTCCAGATGGAGAACAAGGGACTCCAGTCCGGAGGCTCATTTGAGAATACCCGGAGCACGGACATTGGTGTCAATATCGAGAGTGTCCAGCTCGATTCAAAGGAGGTCGAGGTCATCTCCGGCAATTACAAACGGATCGGCGCAATCGGGCCCGGCCAGTCCATCCCCATCACCTTCCTGATCCGGGCCCCCGCCAAAGACGGGATTTATTTCCCGGAGATCTGGATTGATGTGACCGGCGGCCAGAGCGTCCGCCAGCCGGTGCCGGTCAATGTCAACACCCAGATTGCGATCCTGAAAAAACCCGCCCTCACCATCCTGAAAACCGTACCGGATGGCGTGAGCCCGGGTGATGAAATACCCGTGAGTGTTGTCATACGGAATGACGGCCTCTCACGGGCAGACCAGATTACGGTAACGGTAAACTCCTCGAGCTCGTCCATCTCCCCGAAAACTCCCGGAACCTATCATATCAGCCAGCTCCAGAAAGGGGAGAATGCCACCCTCGACATGCTCTTTTCTTCCGACAAGAAAGCCCCTGTCGGCATCAACCGCGTGGTCCTGACCACCAGTTACGCCAATACCGATGGGACCATGAACACCCAGACGGAAATCCTCGCGATCCACATGAAAGGGCGGGCAAAGATCGGCATCGCTTCCCTCACCACGGACCCGGTGCAGGTCCGCACGGGAAAACCGGTCTCTCTCATCATACGGCTTGAGAACACCGGGACCGACAATGCCAATTCGGTCAAGGCCACGGTCGATCTCCCGTTCCCCGGCAGTAAGGATGCCTACGTGGGCAGGATCGAGCCGAAGAACGATGCGCCGGCCGTGTTTGCCCTGCAGGCCACCCGCCCGGGGACGTACACCTACAACCTGACCGTACAGTACGAGGACGATTTCGGAGTGCAGACCCGGCAGGAGTCGGTGCAGATGACGGTCTTTGACGGGGACTCCGCCGGCCTGTACGCCGGTGTTGTTCTCCTCCTCGTGCTTGCTGCGGGAGCGGGGTACTGGTACTTCGTGATGCGCAAGAAGGGCAGCAGCGATGCTTGATGAAGAGCAGGTTGCCCTGTTCCTTGCATCCCGGATCATAGCCCGGGGGAACAAGGGCACGCTCCTTTTGACCGTCATGATCATCGCGATGGTCTTTGTCAACCTTATCTTCCTGCCCTCCATCATTGCGGGTGTTGTGGTCCTCTTCAACCAGCAGACCATCGATTACAGTTATGCAAACCTCGTTGTCGAGCCCCGGGAAGGATCGCTTTACATCAGTAATCCCACCTCGCTTGTGGAAAAGATCAACCGTATCCCGGGAGTTGTCGCATCCACACCGCGGTATAGTGGCGGGGCAACAATTGAGCACAAGGGAAAGTCCACCACGCCGCTCGTCATCGCAATCGACCCGGACCGGGAGCCCGAAGTCATGAAGGTGCACACCGGTATCATCAGCGGGGATTACCTCAGTGACAGTGATACCGGCCAGATCCTTCTGGGTACTACTCTTGCCGGGGACCGGGAGCAGAAGGTTGAACGGACACCCACGCTTGGTGGTGTTGAGGTGGGAAAGACGGTCGAGGTGACCTTCCGCAATGGCGTGACAAAGCAGTTCCGGGTCAAGGGCATCTTAAAGACCGGGACCTCGCTTATTGACAACAACGCCTACATCAACCGGCACGATCTTGTTGGGGTGCTGGGAGAGGAGGATCCGGCCAACCAGGTCCTGGTCAAAACTACCACGACCGGCAACGAGAATGCCATGCGCCTCCTCCTGATGCAGTACGGCGTGCAGGAGCAGATCTGGACCTGGCAGGACAAGTCTGCGGACTTCTTGAAATCAATCGTCGGTTCGTTTGACATCATCAACCTGATCAGTACCGCGGTGAGCCTGGTCATTGCGGTTGTGGTGATCTTCATTGTCATCTTCATCAGTATCGTGTACCGCCGCCGGCAGATCGGGATCCTCCAGGCAATCGGGATAGACCGGCGCATCATCATCAAGTCGTATATCTTCCAGGCCCTCTTCATCTGCTCCTGCGGGACCATCTGCGGATGTCTCCTGTTGCTTGCCGTCATCCAGTACCTTGCTGCATTTCCCCTGGTCTTTCCCGGGGGGCCGGTGGCCCCGGTCCTCGAGAGCGGGCTTGTGCTCCGCTCCATCATCAGCCTCTTTGTCGTAGCACTGATTGCAGGATTTGTCCCGTCATGGCTGACCACCCGCGAGGAGATCCTGGCGGCGATCCGGGGGTAACATGATCCACGCACACGGCCTGTCAAAGATTTACGGAAGGGGAAATGTTGAGGTGCGGGCACTGGACGGGATCGACCTTGAGATCCAGCGGGGGGAGTTCGTGGGCGTTATGGGTGCAAGCGGGAGCGGCAAATCCACGCTCCTGCACCTGATCGGGCTCCTCGACCGTCCTTCGTCCGGCACCCTCATCATCGCCGACACGGATGTGACGCGGCTTTCCGAGCAGGAGCGGACGATCTTCCGCCTGAACCGGCTCGGGTACGTTTTCCAGGACTATGCCCTGGTGCCGGAACTGACTGCCGAGGAGAACATCTTCCTTCCGTCGCGGGTGCGGGGGATGACCGCAACAGAGTGCACCCGCACCTGCCGGGACATTCTCGGGCTCGTCGGGCTCCGGGACCGGGTGAGCTTCCTGCCCGGGGAGCTCTCCGGGGGTGAGCAGCAGCGGGTTGCCATCGCCCGGGCACTGGTGAATAATCCCGCTCTCCTCCTTGCGGATGAACCGTGTGCCAACCTGGATTCGCGGAACTCGGTGCTGATCCTGGACCTTATCCGGAAGCTGAACCGGGACCTCCGCCAGACCGTGGTGATGGTCTCCCACGAGGACTGGCACCGGAAGTACTTTGACCGGGTCCTTTACCTGCAGGACGGGAAGATCGTGGAGGACCCGGGCGCGAAATCCATGCCGGCAACGCCCTGATCCTCTACCGGCACCGGCGTTTGCGGATCTTCAGGGGAAAAAACAGAACACCACTGGTGAGAGGGGAAACGACAGGGGCGCAGGTCCTGCTCCCGCATACGCCAGGATTTTTTATCTCTGTCCAGGAATTTGCGGCTCGCGCAGGAGCCGGGCGACGGATTGCGGGAGCACCGCCAGAAAAGACGGGGGCTCTCCGTTTACAGGAACCGGTCCAGTTCCGCAATGGAGCGGGCAATCCGGCCTTCAAGCGGCCCGAGGAGAAGCGGGTTGTCGAGGCCCGCCATCAGCGTCCGGCAGTCGGTCTTGAGACCGATGCAGCGCTTTTCTTTTGCAAACGCGATGCCAAGCTCCACGCAGGCCCCCTCGTCCGGAACACGGCCGTCGAAGTTGAAGAGGAAGAGATCGCAGTCCGCGATGGTCTTGACGTCCAAAATAAAGATCCGCTCCAGCGCTTCCTGCTCCGTCATGCCCCGGGAAAGCAGGTCTGCCAGCAGAAGCCCGTCGCGCTGGGGGAGGAACGTTTCATATCCCCGCTCTTCAAAAAAGGCGCTCACCTGTTCGTTGAACGCCCGTTCCGCCCATGTGAAGAGGGGGCCGGAGATGTACACCCGTAGTTTCTTCTCAGCTGCCGGTTTCATTGTGACAGAAAATTTCCCCGCAGGGTAAAGAGGTTTTCTGTCCGGCGGGGGGTTCCGCCAGGCAACTATCCCGGCAGGCAGGATATCCGGGACCGGTTCCCGTCGTCATTTCGTCTTCTCAGTGCCCGCATCTCTTTCGGGCTGGACCACGTACAGGCACAGCCCGCAGATCCCGGCATCGTCCCTGCGATGCCGGATCGCCTTCTTACGGAACAGTGATCGCGAAATTGGGATCAAAGGTGTCCAGCATGGCGGTAAAGGAGGCAAACAGCGCCGGATCGCCTCCGGTCACCACAACATCCCGGGGGGCTACGGCGGGGTTCAGCGCCAGCGTTTCAAGCGTGCGGCGGGGCATCTCAACTGACACAGCCGCATCAGGCGAGGTCGCGTTCAGCCGGTACGTGATAACGCTGTTCTTAACGTGCAGGAGAGCCGTCTCGCCGGTGTCCTGGAGCCGCAGGTTTATGGCATAATCCTTGCCGTCCGCTTTTGTTGCATTGAGCCGGACAGAGAGGTAGTCAAGGAGCTGGCGCGTGGACATGGCAGACATGACATCGGATGAGATCATGTTCCGGCCCTGCGCTCGCAGGGTTCCCCGGAGTTCCGATGCTGCGGTCAGGTACGCGTTCCGGGCAGCACCGGATTCCTCCTGGTACCCGAGTTGTTCGAGCGCGTCCGCCTCGATCTGGCGGGCCTCCATGTTCGCAGGATCAGCAAAGACAAGGTAACTGGCAATCGAAGCTACCAGCTCGTACTTCCCCTGCGCATAATCGCTCCGGAGACGCGGCATCACGGCATCCGCACCGCCCATGTACGAGGTCATCTCCTTTGCATATTCCACGGGAGTCAGCCGTTTCAGGTTGACCGGGTTCCCGTCATAGAACCCGAGATACCGCTGGTACGTGGCCTTCACCGCCATGGGTACCGTACCATAGAACCCGTGGGTATACCAGTACTGGTCCAGCGATGCAGGGAGTTTTACCATGGCTGCAATCTCATCCATGGTGTAGCCCTTGTTGGCGAGGTTGAGGGTCTGGTCGTGAATATACTTGTACATATCCCGCTCATTCTCCAGGATTTCGATGACTTTTGCGTTCCCGAACCGGGGCCAGTTGTGCGCCGAGATCATGATCTCCGCCTCATCCCCGTACAGCCTCCGGGTCTCATCCAGGCTCTCGGACCATGCAAGGGGATCGCGGACAGGGGCGCCCCGGGGCGTGAGGATATTATGGAGCGATGCAGCACAGTTTTCCGCAACGAACAGGACCCGGTACTGCGGGAACCAGATGTTGAGCTCGACCGGTGCTTCGGTGTTCTCAGTTTTCTGGAACACCATACGGACCCCATCTATCGTGATTTCCTGCCCGGTGTGCGTGACCTCCATGGTGGGCGGGATGAGCGATGCCGTGCCGGTGGAGATGGTCTTGCCGATGCCGTTATCGACCAGCCCCTTCTCGTCCCGGGGGAGGAGGAGGCCGAACTGGTATATGGCCCGGCGCTGCATTGCGTTGCCGGCGTACACGTTCTCGCTGACCGCGTTGTCCATGAAATGTCCGGGCGCGATGATTGCGACATCTCCGGCTTCGACTGCACTGCTGGTCGTGACACCCTTCACCCCCTGGTAATGGTCGGAATGGGGATGGGAATAGATCACCGCTTTCACGGGCCGGTACCCGAGCGTCGTGTTCACCAGGTTCATGGCCGCCCGGGCGGTCTCTACGGTATTGAGCGGGTCGATGACGATCCAGCCGGTGTCACCGCGGATGAAGGTGATGGAGGAGATGTCAAATCCCCGTACCTGGTAGATTCCCGGCCGGACTTCGAAGAGGCCGTGGATGTTGTTCAGCTGCGCCTGCCGGTACAGGAGCGGGTTGATGGTATCCGGGCGGGGACCAGTCTCACAGGTTGTGAACGCTGCAGCATTCCACGCGGTGACGTTCGGGATATTGGCCGGGATGATGAGCGGGTCGTAAGTCGCAAGCAGCCCCTGCCGTGCGAAGTCGAAATCCTCATCAGGGTTGTTCCACGCGGGAGTGTTGTTCGCGAGATTGTTGGCAGCGATCGTGAAGGCTGTGGGATTGTTCCGGAGGTCGGCTGCGGCGGCCGGGCCGGCAATGATACAAGTGCAGAGCGCTGCTGCAAGCAGCAGGGCACAGAGGAGGGATC
>JAAZNH010000196.1 GCA_012798365.1 Methanomicrobiales archaeon
ATGTACCTGGAACCCTTAGCACCGCTTTTGAAAGGCAAGGAAGTTATCAGCAGTTCGATGGGAAAAGAAGTTGAACGGGCCCAGAAGGCCATCGATCTTGCAAAAGAAAGCCCGGTGGCAATCGTCTCGGGCGGCGATGCCGGTGTCTATGGCATGGCAAGCATCGTGCTTGAGGTCCTCGAGCATGACGGGGCAGATATCCGTGTCGAGATCATTCCCGGGGTTACTGCCGCCAATGCCGCAGCATCCCGGGTCGGGTCCCCGCTCTCCGGGGATTTTGCCGTGATCAGCCTCTCGGACCTCCTGACACCGCTTGATATCATTGAGAAACGGCTCGACGCGGTCTTTGGTGTCGGCATCCCGGTTGTCCTGTATAACCCGAAGAGCCGGGGCCGGCCGCACAATTTTGCGCTCGCGGTTGAGCATGCACACAAACATCTTGCCGGCACAACGCCGGTTGCGATTGTCCGGAACGCGCTGCGGGAAGACGAGCACACCACCATTACTACCCTTGACGATATCGAGCAGCATGACTCGGAAATCGACATGCACACAACCGTCATCATCGGGGGAGCCGAGAGCAGGATCTGGAGGAGGGGAGACCATGTCAAAGGAATCATCACGCCACGCGGATACCACAAGAAATACGTATATTGATGTCGGGGCTGACACAAAGGAAGGCTACGCGATCTCGCAGAAGTCCCGCAAACTCGCCCGCGAGGTTGTCGGCAACGCAACCGTGGAAGACCGGATCCGGCAGCGGTGTTCTATCGCAGTCGGCGACTTTGCCATGGCAGATCTCATGCGGTTCTTCCATGACCCGGTCCCTGCAGCACTTGCTGCACTCAGGGCCGGTGCCCCGATCATCACGGACATCCGGATGGTCCAGATCGGCATCCAGAAAAAAGGGCACACCAGTGAAGTGATCTGCGCCCTTGACTATGGCGCGGATATCGCAAAAGAGCAGGAGATAACCCGCAGCTCCGCCGGCTTCCTTGCGCTCCGCGACCGGCTGGCCGGATCGATTGTGGTGATCGGCAATGCCCCTTCGGCCCTGTTAGTACTCTGCAACATGATCGAAGACGGAATCCGTCCGGCTGTTGTGATAGGCACGCCGGTGGGTTTTGTGAATGCCGCGGAGTCAAAAGAGGTCCTGCGGACCATCGCGATTCCTTCCATATCCAATGAGGGGACGCGGGGCGGGACACCTGTTGCAGTTGCCTCCATCAACGAATGCATCACCATCTTCATTGAAGGCACAAAACAATGAGAGATCCGGTTACCGGTTTTACCTATCCCGAAGACTGGGTACAACGCTGTACGGACACGGGAAAACTCCTGCTCGTTACTGAGGGCCTTGCCGTCCTCACCTCCACCGGGGCAGTCCTCCTGCGGGGTTTTACCACCGGAACAACCGCTGCCGCAGCTGCAAAAGCGGCAGTGCTCTCGCTCAAAGCTCCTGCCGGCCCGGTCTTCCTTACGCTGCCCTGCGGCCTGACCGTCAGTGTTCCGGCAGAAGGCCGGGAAGGGACCGGTACGGGTAAAAAGTTCTCCGGTGATTATCCTTCCGATGTCACGGCCGGCATTGAGATCCGTGCTGAGGCATCCCGGCAGCCCGGAAGCATGACGATAACCTTTGGCGACGGCGTTGGCCGGTTCGTGCGGGACACCCCGCGCTACAAGAAAGGCACACCCGCGGTCAGTTCCCCGGCCCTTTCCTGCATTGTCCGTTCCGTGCAGGAAGCACTGGACGAGACCGGGGAGACCGGCATTATGGTCAGGATCTCGATTCCGGAGGGAGCGGCAACCGGCAGAAAAACCCTCAACCCGAAAGTGGGTGTCGAGGGCGGCATCTCCATCCTTGGCACCACCGGGCTTGTTGAACCCTGGGACGACCATCTTACCGAATCAACCGCGGGAAGGATAGCTGCTGCAGAAAATCCGGTCCTCACTACCGGCCGGATCGGCCTGCGGTTCTCCCGGCTCCTCTTCCCGGACCGGGAAGTGATCTTAATTGGCGGCAAGCTCAAAGAAGCGCTGGATGCCGGCCCGGGCCCGGTGACCCTCTGCGGACTTCCGGCGCTCATCCTCCGGCACATCAGCCCGCAGATCCTTGACGGGACAGGCTTTTTGACCGTTGAAGAATTGTCGCAGTCCGACCGGTTTCCCGCAATGGTTACGGATATCCTGGCCGGTTTCAAAAAAGTCCGCCCCGCTGTGACCGTAGTTCTCATAAATCGCGAGGGCAAAGTGATTGGTGAGAGCCCATGAAGATCATCGGAGTCGGTTGTGGCCCGGGACTTTTGACCGGGCAGGCTATCCGTGAGCTGAAGAAAGCCCGGTTTGCGTATGGTTCAGACCGGGCCATCGAGCTTGCGAGGCAGTACCTGCCGGAGAACTGCACCATCAAATCCATTGACGATTACAAAAAACTCCACACGCTTCCCGATGATGCGGTTATCCTCTCGACCGGCGACCCGATGCTGGCTGGTCTCGGGTACCTCAAAGGGGAAGTCATCCCGGGCGTTTCCTCCCTGCAGGTAGCAACTGCCCGTCTCCATATTCCCTGGTCCCGGGTTTCCGTGGTCGTTGCCCATGGCCGGGGACACGAGAAGGGGATGCGGGACACGGTCGATGAAGTCCGGCGGGGAAAGATCGTCTTTCTCCTTGCCGATCCCAAATTCAATGTCGATGAGTTATACGGCAGGCTCGCAGCACTTGCGATGCCGATGCAGATTGCTGTCTGCGAAAACCTTGGCTATAAAGATGAAAAGATCGTTGTCGGGGATATCGCTTCACCCCCAAAACCGGATGCAGCGCTGTACTCCCTGATGATTGGGACGTTCTGACACGGTTTTTCTCTCCGCGTGCCGGTTCATTCTTGTCATCGCAGCGGTTTTCCGGTTTCCCACTGAGCATTTATCCTGATTTCCTGATACCATGTATCCAATTAACTGGTCACATTTTTCCGTTTCAACTCCCCGCATTCCCAATTGCCGCTCGCTTGTTTTCCCGGTTGAGAAATAAGCCATCCGGTTACCGACAAGCATTTTTCTTCCGCCCCCGGATACTTTATCAGGAAGACTCATGGATAAGACAACCAAATCCCAGCTCAGTATCGCCCTCTTCGTGATCGGGTTTGCCATGATTGCGGTACAGGACTTAAAGCGGCTTGAATCCATCAATCTCGGCTTTTCGTGGCCGTTTGCGATCATGTTTTACCTTGGCCTGATCTTCATGGCTGCCGGGTATTACCTGAAGCAGTAAGAAAAATAGTGGGAAAATTTTCGCTCTGTTTCACCCCTTAAGAGAGATGATGGGGGCTGATGCCCCCAAACCCCCAAAAGGAGCACGGCCGCCGCCCCGAAGGGCGCCCCGCGGCGGCTTCAACGAGAGGATCACTCATCCTAGTTTATTTTCCTGAAACAGGTAATATGTCGTTATCATAACCGGGGTTGCCCTAGTGGCGGGACGAAGCCCCGAGAACGTCAACAGTTCTAAAAATGATCTCTCCAGAACTGCACGGAACACGTCCGCAGGTGGAAAAATCATTTCTATAGAGAAAATTTTTCTTTTTTTGCCCGGGAGATCATCGCTTCTTCGGGGCAGTTGTGCTTTGCGCTATCCCGCTTTTCTGGATCTTGATCTCGCACTGCCGGTCGCCGGTGCACATGGTCCGGACAAACCGCCCCGAAAAATCCTTGTTGAGCTGGGGGATTGCGGTGAGAACAAAGGCCATGCACTTGCGGAATGTCCGGTTTCCATCCGTGCCGCTCCCGTAGCCCTGCGCAAGGATCGGGCAGCGTTTTATGATGATTACGGATCCGTCTTTTGACACCTCAAGCGCCTCGGTCTTAAACTCTGGGCCAAAGAGGATGGTCATGATAGTCCGCATGGTCTCGGCGAGTTCCTGTGCGGTCCGTACCGGAAGGTTCAGGTTCTTTGCAATCGTGAAGGCGATCTTTGAGACCTCCATCCAGACTTCCTGCTCCATCTCATCATACTGGTCGCCTAGGGCAGTCCGGAAGGTCCGGTCATACAGGGCCGGAAGCTGGGCGGAAAATTCTGAGGCAATACGCCATTTTACGTCATCAGGAATTGATCCGGGTCCGGTCATGCTATGCTCCGATTTCCTGTACCCGCATATGGGGAATACACGGTAATCAATTATTTGATAGAAGCATCCGGCATGGAGCCGGTGGAACATTATTCCACCATCATGACAAAATTGCCCGACCTCGTTACAAACCCTTCGCGTTCCAGGTCGCCAAGGATTCGTTCAATCCGCTCCGGTTCTTCAGGAAATGTTGTGCACACTGCTTTTTTGCTCATCCGCTTTTCTGCAAGCAGCAGCCGGAGGATCTCCCCCCGGATCTTCCGGTCGGATCCCTCAAACGCGGATTGTTTTGTGTACTGGCGGCTGCGCCGGTTCGGGTTGGGGACCCGGGTTTTGAGATCCGTTCCGAGATCCATCAGTGCATTGTACCACTGGCACGGGTTTTTCCGGTCCAGCGCCCGTTCAACAACCGGGAGAAGCTCGGTATCATCAACCGTCTCGCGGTCGGCAAAGAAGAAGTGAATGAAGACCCGTCGGATGTTGGTCTCGATAAAGACAACGGGCATATTGAACGCAAATGCACAGATGGAGGACGCGGTTGCCCGCCCGATGCCCGGAAACGTTGAAAGGATTTCGACGTCGGCCGGAAGTTCCCTGTGAAATTCTGTTACCACCCGGGCTGCACATTTCTGGAGCGCGATAGCGCGCCGGTTATACCCCATGCCCTGCCATTGTGCAAGGACACCGGTTAGCGGGGCGCCTGCAAGTGCCGGAAAGTCCGGGAAGGCCTCGAGAAATGCCGGGTATTTCTCCAGCACCCGGCCCACCTGCGTCTGCTGGAGCATGATCTCCGAAACCAGGATCCGGTAGGGAACGGTTGTATGCCGCCAGGGAAGATCGCGACCGTGATCTGCATAATACGAAATAACCATGCCCTGGAACGCCGCGATGGAATCCGGGTCATCGCGATGATAGGCGCTCTGGCCGTTTGAAAGAGAGGTCTGCCGGGTCTTCATAGTCGGGCCGGTATTCTTGATTCTTCGGTATCACCGGCATGGGATGCCGGGATTATTAATCATTCATATCGTGGCAATTTCCGGTGCAGGAACCGGGGGAAACATGATAGCTCGAAACCCCGCGTGCATCAAATCCGGCGGAACATCCCGTCCAGGTCTTTCCGCGTAAACCGGATAATGGTCGGGCGGCCATGGGGACAGGTGAAGGGATTTTTGGTATGCCGGAGCTGGTTCACGATCCGCTGGCACTGCTCCCGCGTGCAGACGGTGCCGGCTTTTACGGCCCCGCGGCAGGCAACTACCCGGGTGATCCGTTCCCGGTTTGTTACGGACTCAGATGCCTGTTCGTTTGTCAGGTCGCTGATAATCTCATCGATAAGGACGGTATCTTCGATCCGGCCCAGCACGACCGGCACGGCCCGGACCAGGAACGAGTCGCCGCCAAATCCCTCAAGAACAAATCCCTCATCGGCAAGCGCGGGGATGAGATCGCGCAGGATGGCTGCCTCTTTTGGGGTACGGTGGAGGACGACCGGGCTGATGAGTTCCTGCGAGGGACGGCTGTCCGTCGGCTGGTCGCTGACCTGCTCGTAGAGGATGCGTTCATGTGCCGCATGCTGGTCGATGATGAGAAGTTCCTCGGTCTTTGTCCGGGCAAGGATATAGATCCCGCCAAACTCGCCGATTACCTCGATCTCCGGCAGGAGCGAAGAGACGATGTACGTTGGTTCCGGATCGATGGCAAGCTCGGTCTGCCGGAGGCGCTGGTCGGTTGAGACCGTCCCGGCATGCGTGGTTTCTGCAACAACCGGTGCGGGAGAGCCTTCGCTGAACCCGTAGGGCACCGGGCGGGATGCCAGGATCCCCGGGGGTGCGGGTTCCCACGCAGCTGCTGGGGCTTCCGCAGCCGGGATAAGGTCGTTTGCAAGGAGCGTGTCGTTCACCGCACGCCGCACTGCTTCGGTGATCTCTTTCTCGCGCGAGAGCCGGATGTGTTTTTTTGTCGGGTGGACGTTCACATCCACAAGATCCGTGTCGATTGCAAGCGAGAGGAACGCGATGGGGAACCGGTCTTTCGGGAGGAGGGTGCCGTAACCGGCTTTGATCGCATCGCTGATGCCCGAGGAGGTGATATACCGCTGGTTGACGGAGATGAGCATGCGTGCCCGGTCCTTCCGGCAGAGCGCGGGGCGGGAAACAAAACCCCGGAGTTTCATAAACGGGAGCGATTGCTCGACCGGGATGAGGTCCCGGATCACGTCGCTCCCGAAGAGCCGTGCAATGGTATCGAGCGACCGCTCAGTCTGGTCAGTCACCAGCTGCTCCATGCCATTATGGTAGAGATGGAATGCAATCTCCGGGTGCGAGAGGCAGATGCCCTCGAGAATATCGTGGATATGGGCAAGCTCGGTATTTTTGCTCTTCTGGAATTTTTTCCGGGCAGGAGTATTGAAGAAGAGATCTTCGACAAGGATGTTCGTACCGTCGGGAGCACCAATCCCGGATTTTTCCCGGACCGTGCCACCATCAACCATCATCCGGGTCCCGGGGACTGCGCCGCTCATTGTTGGTTTGGTGATGAGCGTGACGCGGGCAACAGCAGCGACCGTTGCCAGGGCTTCGCCGCGGAAACCGAGCGTATGGATGGAATGGAGGTCCTCGATCGTGGTAATCTTGCTGGTGGCATGCGGGACAAACGCCAGCTCCGCATCGGCCGGTGACATGCCGCAGCCATTATCCACAACCCGGATGCTCGTGATGGTATCTTTGGACGAAGCCAGCTCAATGGTGATCGAATCCGCCCCGGCATCGATCGCATTCTCGACCAGTTCCTTGACAACCGAAGCCGGTCGCTCCACAACTTCGCCGGCAGCGATCTGGTTGATGGTTGCCGGGTCAAGGACGCGGATGCGGGGCTTTTCTTCCAGCCGGTTCATGGTGTTTTATCCTTCTTCAAAGTGTTTTTCAGTTCCGCAAGGGTTGCCAGCGCCTGGATGGGCGTCATCTCATCCGGGTTCAGGCCGGCAAGGGCCTGGAGCGTCGGGTGCTCTGCAGCCGGGGAGTGTGCAGGAACGGGCGTGGCCTGGCTGTCATCGAAGAGCAGGATCTGGGTATAGCGCTGGGGTTTTGCACTGCCGGCAACCCCCCGGTTCATGCCCTCCGAGAGCAGGGTCTCGGCCCCCTCGGTCACTTTCTTCGGGATGCCGGCCAGGCGGGCAACATGGATACCATAGCTCTTGTCGGTTGCACCGGGGATCAGTTTCCGGAGGAAGACAACCTCCTCTTTTGTCTCGCGCACGGCAAAGTGGCAGTTCTTCACCCGCTTCAGGGTCTCTTCTTCGGTAATGATTTCATGGAAGTGGGTTGCAAAGAGGGTCTTGGGGCCGGCAGCTCCTTTACCGTGCAGGTACTCGAGCACAGCACGTGCGATCGAGCAACCGTCGATCGTGCTGGTGCCCCGGCCAATCTCATCAAGGATGACCAGGCTTCTCTGGGTAACATTGTTGAGGATATTTGCCAGTTCCAGCATCTCGACAAAGAACGTGCTCTGGCCGCTTGCCAGGTCATCGAATGCGCCAACGCGGGTGAAGACCCGGTCGATGATCCCGATGCTGGCGTGACGGGCCGGAACAAAACTGCCGGCCTGCGCCATGATGCAGATGAGGGCGGTTGCCCGCATGTACGTGGATTTACCGGCCATGTTGGCACCGGTAATGATCAGGATCTGGGTTCTGCTGCCGGAGAGGTCAGCATCGTTGGGCACAAATCCCCCGCTGACGCCCTGCTCGACCACCGGGTGGCGGCCGTCCCGGATGATGAGCGCATCACTGGTGTCGAGCTGCGGGCGCACGTAGTTGCGGGTCTTTGCGGCTTCCGCAAGGGCAGTACTGACATCAAGGACTGCAATCCCCGCAGCAAGGGCCTGCAGGTCCGGAACGGATTTGCGCAGGGATTCTATCACACCGGTATAAAGTTCGCGTTCGAGTGCCAGCACTTTCTCATCAGCATTGGTGATGAGGGCCTCTTTCTCGCGGAGTTCGGGAAGCGTATAGCGCTCGCCGGTGGCAGCGGTCTGTTTGCGCTCGTAATGCGGCGGCACGAGCGGGAGGTTGGGTTTTGTAATGTCAATGTAGTACCCGAAGATCCGGTTATACCCTATCTTGAGCGATTTGATGCCGGTCTTCTCGCGCTCCTGCTCCTGCAGCTGCACGATCCAGTCCTTGCCGGAGTGCAGGACCGTGTTCATGGAATCAAGTTCGGGCGAGAACCCTTTCCGGATAACCCCGCCATTGCGTGCAATCGCAGGAGGTTCGTCAATGATGGCGCGCCGGATAAGAGAGATGGTCTCCGGAAGATCGCGTATCTCCTCAAGCGCTTCCTGCAGGTTTGCGGGAAGCTTGGTGCCCGTGCCGGAGACGGTCTGTTTGAGTTCGGGCACAACCGCAAGCGAATCAGCAAGGGCAATAAGGTCACGCGGCCCGGCATTCCCGTACGCTATCCGGGCGGCAATCCGCTCGATGTCCGCAAACCGCGCAAGGGAGGATCGCACGGAGAGCCGGCAGGCGGTATCGCAAAAAAAGTATTCCACGGCATCGAGCCGGGCATTGATCGCGGCGATATCGATCAGCGGCCGGATAAGCTGGCGGTGGAGGAGCCGGCTGCCCATCGGGGTCTTTGTCAGGTCAAGGCACGAGAAGAGGGTCGCGCTCTTCCGGTCCCCGCGAATGCTCTCGGTCACCTCAAGATTGCGCAGCGTAATGGCATCGAGCATCATGGACTGCGAAGACGAGCGCAGGGACAGGGTCGTGATCTGCGGGAGTGTTGAGTGCTGGGTCTCCTGCGCATAGAGAAGGGCAGCGCCGGCAGCACCGGTTGCAACGGGGGTCTCACAGCCAAAACCGGTAAGGGATGCTACGTGGAACTGTGCAAGGAGCGCTTTTTCTGCCCGGTCCTGTCTGAAGGCATCATCGCGGAACCGGCTCACGACCACCCCGCGCCGGCCAAGGATTTCCAAAAGATGTTCCGGGACCGAGGACGGTACAATGCATTCAGCCGGATGATACCGCGCAATCTCGGACTGGAGGTTCTGGAGCGCCGGGTCATGATCCACCATTGAGACGAAAAATTCTCCCGTGGAGATGTCAAGCATCGCCATGCCCCATGTCTGCCCTTTTGCATCGGGGCAGAGTGCCATAAGGTAGGTTGCCGCCTGCGAGGGAAGCATGGTGGAATCGATGACCGTCCCCGGCGTGATGATCCGGACCAGTTCGCGTTTCACGATCCCTTTTGCAGTCTTCGGGTCCTCGACCTGTTCGACAATCGCAACCTTGTAGCCTTTGCCGACAAGTTTTGCCACATACCCTTCAGCTGCATGATAGGGGACGCCGGCAAGCGGGATTTTGTTGTCGCCGCTCTTTGACCGGGATGTCAGGACAATGTCCAGCTCGCGGGCAATGAGCTCGGCATCACCATAGAATGTCTCGTAAAAATCCCCGATCCGGAAGAGCAGGACCGTGTCCGGGTTCTGGCCCTTGAGCTCCATGTACTGGCGCATGACCGGCGTGAGGCGGGCCCCTGCGTCATTGTTCTCCACCGGCTCCTTGTCGGGTGTGCGTGCCATTGGTACAGAAATGTACCGTTATCGATCCATTAATACCGATCTGATTGCGGCCGGCCCGGATCAGGAGACCCTGCGGTACACGTACCACAGGATCAGCGGGGTGGAAAGGATGAGCGCAAAGAGCCCGTACACAAGACCAAGCGTGAACCCGATCTCGAGGAGGCGCATGGCCTGAGCAAAGAGATCGACAATGAACGGGATATTGCTGTACAGGATCATCGCGGCAAACAGGGACAACAGGAAGATGCCGATGGCAGCATTCTTCATGTCCTGCGTGCTCGGGGCAGCCGAGAGCACAAGGCTGATGGTCAGGTACAGGTAGAGCAGGAACCATCCGTTGAAGGTGGTGAGAAGATTGGCCTGGATGGTGCTGAGAATGCCGGCCGTGAGTGCAAGAAGCATGTCAGGCGAGCTGATGGTCGAAGGAAAGACCGGAAAGGTGCAACCCAGGTAGTCCTGGAATACGGTTGTAATAACGGAGAGGAGAAACGGGAGGGCAAAAAGCGGGGCTGTGCTGATAATGACATCCCCCAGGTACGGGATAACCGGCTGGCTGTAGGTAACAGAACCCCCCTCTCTTGAGAAGAGTACAACATTTTTGATCTTTGCCCCGGTGAGAAGGCAGCCGGCAATATGGGCACACTCGTGGACAATGACCCCGGGAGCCCGCAGGATATAGTAAAAGAGCCGGAGCGGAACAGTAGCAGCCCATATGTGATCCAGGA
>JAAZNH010000197.1 GCA_012798365.1 Methanomicrobiales archaeon
AAAATCCCCTGAAGACCCGGGATCCGCAAGGGCACCGGATACCGTTGATTCATTGTCCGGAGCGGCAGTTACAGCCCCGACAAGGAACACAATGGCCAGGAAAAATAGGAGTTTACATCTCACCAAGGGTTCCGTCCGCCCGCCGTATGGAGATTTTCCCGCCGTTTGCCGGGTGGAAGGTGACAGACCTGCCGACTTTTCCCCCGCAGTCTTCCTTTTTTAAGGGAATATTGTTCTCTTTGAGGATGGCACGCACCCGTTCGGCATTGCGCTCGCCGATGTTTAAGTTCGTGCCGAAGTATTCGAACATGCACGCACCGCCGGCCATCTTGGCAACGAGCGATTTCGGCTTTGAGCCTTTCTCCGCCAGTTCCTTGAGGAGAAGCGGGATAGCCGTGTCAGCGTACTTGCCCGGCCGGTCTTTCCTGCCGGCACTGTCCGGGAGCATGATGTGGACCATGGCACCGATCTTCAGGCTTTCATCATAGAGGGTCAGGCCGATACAGGATCCCAGGCCGATGGTCATCATGGGAAACGATCCTACCCGGTATTCCCCGATTCCGATCATTGCGGTCTGTTCATCCGGTTTCAGTGCGTCGGCCATGGTGGTTCACAACGGGTTTTTAAATACCCTTCATCATGTTCTCCATTAACTCCACGATACGAGCCAGTGTTGATGCCTCTGGCATCATAATGATGTCGCTGTCAATCTTGTGCTATTCGCAGGCAAGTTCGGTTGAGAAGAGCAGCACTTCATCGATCTCTTCGCCCATCTGCGCAATTAAGGATGACATGGCGGCATGTGCCATATCCACGGTGAGTGCTGGTGGCGAGGGGAGCATGACAAAACCCAGAAGTTCAGCAGTTGCATCAAGGAAGGCGGAGACCATGATGTTGCCAACTTCCAACAGGGCACTCTCGTCCATCTCGTTCATGGGCCGGTCCATCTCGGTCATGCCCAGCATGGTATTCGTGAGGCGTATGGCAGATTCCCGGGTGATATAGAAGACAACGTAGCCCCCGTGCGGGATCTCGCCCTGGAGCTCAAACGCAACCATGCAGGCTGCTTCCTCGCCCATGTATTTGCCTAGCTCTGAAATGTCGATAGCCTTGATGGCCGGGACACTCATCTCCACGGTACTTCCCAGCATCTGGGACAGCGTGGTTGCTGCATGTGCTGCCCCGATATTGCCCAGTTCCTGAATTGCATCCGCCTGCACTGTTGATAGTTTCATGGTTGTCTCCTATGCAATCGTGTTCACGTCCAGGACCGGCACAACTTCGCCGTCCCCGAGGATCGTGATCCCGCTTACTCCTCTGGTGTTGCCGATAAGTTTGCTTAAGGGTTTGACTACAACTTCCTGTTTGCCTTCAACCAGGTCAACCGGGATACAGCACTTGCGTTTCTCGTACTGTACGACAATGAGTATTTCGCAGACCTCGGAAACCCCGACCATGTCGTTGAGCCACATGAGCTGCAGCACTTCGTCCCGGAGGAGGACCGCTTCGCCCTGCCCGATGAAGTGGGTTGAGTCGCGTTTGAAATTGGCAACTTCGACAATGCTGCTGATCGGGATGCCGAGGCGCCGGCCGTTGATCCGGACGATCATGACATCGACGATAGCCATGGTGGGGGGCAGGAGCAGCTCAAACCGGCTGCCTTTTCCGGGCGTGGTCTCAACCCGGATGGTGCCCTTGAGGGACTCGATGGATCGTTTGACGACATCGAGGCCCACACCGCGGCCGCTGATGTCAGAGATCTTGTCTGCGGTTGAAAACCCGGGCTGGAAGAGGAGGTCAACGGCCTGTTCGGTGGTGAAGGTGTCAGCCATCTCTTTTGTGATCAGGCCGCGCTCGATAGCTTTTGCCTTGACCTTTTCCACATTGATCCCGCCCCCGTCATCGATGAGTTCGATGATGACATTGTCCCGGTCGCGGTGGGCTGAGAGCTTGACAAAACCCTTGCGGGGCTTTCCGGCTGCCTCACGGGCCTCGGGTGATTCGATCCCGTGGTTGACCGCGTTCCTGATGAGGTGCAGGAGCGGGTCGTTGAGGCCGTCCATCACGCTCCGGTCCAGTTCGGTCTCCCCGCCTTCGATCACAAACTCCACTTCTTTCTTGTCGTAGATGGCGACATCACGGACAACCCGGGGGAGGCGGTTGAAGATCTGGTTGAGCGGGATCATGCGGATGTTCATCATCAGGTTCTGGAGTTCGGAAACCGAGCGTTCCACCATGCCGATGGCTTCATCCATCTCCTTGATCCGGTGCTGTTCAGCGATCTGCTTCAGCCGCCCGCGGTTGATTACCAGGTCCTCGACAAGGTTCATAATGTGGTCGAGCTGGTGGATATCTACACGGAGGTTCTTGATCTCGCGGCTCTTGTCTGCAGTTGATCCGGGTTTTTTGTCAGATTCGGCTGCCGCGGCTTTTTTGGCGGCTGCTTCCTGTTTTGGGACCGTCTTGATCTCAACACTGGCAATCTCCGTGCCGGATGCTGCGGTCTTCAGGGCTTCCTCTCCGGCATCGCTCGCAATCCGGAGGGTAAGGGAACCATCGAATTTG
>JAAZNH010000198.1 GCA_012798365.1 Methanomicrobiales archaeon
AGGTAGACGAACGTCCCCCGCTCCCGATCCTTGCGACCCTCTCGCTCCAGCACCTCCTCGCGATGTTCGGGGCAACGGTCCTTGTGCCGATCCTGCTGGGCGTGGACCCGGCCACGGTTCTCCTCTTCAACGGGATCGGGACGCTGATCTTTCTTGTCCTGTGCCAGTGGAAGGTCCCGGCCTATCTCGGGTCGAGTTTTGCGTTCATCCCCCCGGCCCTTACCATCATCCCCGCGTACGGGTATGGTGCAGCTCTTGGCGCATTCATCGCGTCGGGCATCATCTTCATCCTCCTTGCCCTCCTGATCCGGAAGACCGGTACGGCCTGGGTCCCGGTGGTCTTTCCCGATGCCGCCATGGGGGCGATCGTGGCCATCATCGGCCTTGAGCTTGCACCGACTGCGGCAAAAATGACCGGGCTTACGGAGGCCGGCCCGGATCTGGTCACGCTCGGCATTGTTGCACTGACCCTTGCGGTCATGGTCGCCGGCATGACCGTGTGCCGGGGATTTCTCCGGATCATCCCCCTCATCCTCGGGATGGTTGCCGGCTGCGCTGCATCAGCCCTGCTCGGGGTTGCGGTCTTTGACTCCGTTGTTGCAGCACCCTGGCTCTCCGTGCCAACGCTCTATACGCCGGCATTCGCACCGGCGGCCCTCATCATCATCGTACCGGCATCCATCGTTGTCTTCGTGGAACTAATCGGCCACCTCAAAGTGACCGGGACGATCACCGGCCGCGACCTGATGAAGGACCCGGGGATTGAACCGGTGCTGCTTGGGAAAGGGATCTCGACGGTCATCTCCGGCTTCTTCGGCTCCACGCCCAATACTACCTACGCGGAGAACATCGGGGTCATGGCTATCACCCGGGTCTACAGCACGCAGGTGCTGGCCGGCACCGCCCTCATCGCGATTGCGATCTCGTTCTGCGGAAAAGTTCCGGCTGCTATCCGGGCGATCCCGGGCCCGGTCATGGGAGCTGTCGGCCTCCTTCTTTTCGGTGTCATCGCAGCATCGGGCATCCGCATGCTCATCGATGCCCGGACCGACCTGTCGCAGTCCCGGAACCTTGTGCTGGTCGCCCTGATCCTCGGGATTGGTGTATCGGGGGCTTCGGTCAACATCGGCCTTGCAGACCTGCGGGGGATGGCGCTCTCGACCGTAGTGGCGGTAGTGCTGGGAGTGTTTTTCTTTGTGAGTGACCGGGTTGGATGGGGGAGTGTGGATAAATAAAAAAAACCGGTATGTTCGGGAGGGCGTGAAAAATGTGGGATACCCTGGTCGGAATCAGGTGTCCTCTCTTTCCCGCAGGAGCCACTTCCAGAGCGGGATGCAGGTAATCGTTCCCTCCGTTGCTTCGTAATCTTTTGTCAGGATGATGAGCCGGTGCACGTTGCCACCAAATTCCCCGGCAAATTCCCGCAGCCCCTCGTACTCCCGGTCCGGAACAGAATCGCTGTAGCAGACATTGATTGCGGTGAGGCTGTTGTCTGTTGACTTGATGACAAAATCCACTTCCCGGTCTCCTTTCCAGTAGTACGGCACACGGCCGGACCGCATGAGTTCCACGAAGACAAGGTTCTCGGCAAGTTTTCCTTCGTCTTCGGAGAACCGGAACGAGACCGCGTTGCGCAGGCCGTTGTCGATGCAGTAGATCTTTTTGTTCTGGCGTGCCTGTGCCGAAAGCGAGTACGAAAATGCCTGGACCTCGAAGAGGATCTTTGCCATGCCGGCGAAGTGGATGTAATCCCGGAGGGTATCGGGATCGATCCCGAGCATCTCCTTGATCCTGCGGTACGAGTACGGGGTGGCGATGTTGGTGAAGAGATAGTGGAGGAGCCCGGCCAGGGCTTTCTGGTTCCGCACTACGTTTGTCCGGATGATATCCCGGTACACAATGCTGTCGTAATAGGCCCGGAGATAATCCTGCCTGGTGCGTTCGTCCTGCTGGAGGACGACTATCGGAAAGCCGCCTTCCCGGAGGTATTGCCGTAGGTGGGTGGTGATTGCGTATTTCTGTGCTGCCCGGCCGGCGGCATCTTTTGGCGGTGTGATGGCGTGGAACCGGAGGTATTCGGAGAAATCCAGCGGGAAGACTGGGACGGCAAGGTACCGGCCCGAGAGGAGGTTGCCTACCTGCGAATCGAGCAGGTACGAAGAGGAGCCGGACAGGATGATCCTGCACTGTTTTGTATCATAGAGCGATTTTATTTCCCGTTCCCAGTTCTCTACAGCCTGGACCTCATCAAAGACGAGCCAGATGGTGCCCTTTGCCGCAACTTCCCGGCGGTACGTGTCAACGGCTTCGAGTAGGGCGTTCTTCCGGCCGGCAATCTCCGGCTCATCGCAGTTGACAAACAGGATGTTTTTTGCCGGCACTTTATTTGTCGTGATGAGCAGCCGGATGGTCTGGTAGAGGAGCGTAGTCTTTCCCGAGCGCCGGACCCCGGAGAGCACGATGATCTCACTGGTCTTGAGATACCGGCGGATCGTTGCAAGGTACTTCTGCCGCTCCCGCCCGGTCTCGAACGGCTGGCCGGTCCACCAGGGGTTCTGGTTCGCGAGGAGTTCGAAGAGCGTTGCCATGTGGATATGGTGGGTTATAACCTGACATAAATGTTTGGTCGTGTAGGATTATAACCTGACATAAATGTTTAGTTGTGTTGGGTTATAACCTGATATGAATGGGGGGAGGATGGCTCATTCAACCGTGGTGGCGGTAGTGCTGGGAGTGTTTTTCTTTGTGAGTGACCGGGCGGGGATGAGGGATCAGCCGGGGGGCAGATAATCTCCCCCAAACTGATCTGCCATTGTCCGGAAACAAAGAAACGTTGTTGACGAACCGGGCCGGGTATACCGTTCTTTGCGGATTCATCAGCAGAAACAAAGCAAAAAAAGAGATTCCGGAAAAATTGTTCCGGGTTCCCCCGGGTATTATCCCCGCAGGACCCGCGGCCCCGGCTCCATGTACCGCCCGGCCCCGATCATCCAGGTGCCGTCAATATCCGCTACGTCCACGATCTTGAGCTGGGTGGTGTTGGTGGAGGGATTCACCGAGTAATACTCCACGAGTGTTGTCCCGTTGCGGGCGGCGCTGAGCATGGCCTGGATATGCCGGGTCCCGGTCACCGGGTCGGTTGCACCGGAGCGGTCTGTTCCAACCAGGTCGGGGCGGTATGGCCAGGCAATGCTTGTTCCGTTGTAGTCATAGGCAAAGACATAGAGCTCGCCGCGGACAAACGAGCCGTTTTTGTTATTGAACTCTGCGAGGGCTTTCTCCTTCCCGTTCTTCACCGCATACGTTTTTGCTTCGGCGACAAACGCCCTTAGCTCCGGGTCGAGGAGCAGGTCTTCGCGGGTATAGGCCCCGGCCCCGATCCAGTACTGGTCATCGACCGGGCGGACATAGCTGACCTTGTAGCGCACGCTGAAGTTCTCGGCCGGGTTCGGGTACTGGTAGAGGAGGTATCCGCCACCCTGCTGTGCGAGCGTGATCTCGGTCCGGGTGTAATACCGGCCGGCACTGTCCGGCAGGGGTGAGAAGTCCGTACCGGTCAGCTGCGGCTGGAAGGGCAGGGCAAGGATGTGGCCGGAGTAATCGAGGGCATAGATATAGACATTGCCGGCCACGAACGGGCCGGACCTGTTGGAGAAGGCGGTAAGGGCAGCTCCCTTCCCGTTCTTCTGCGCATAGGCTGCTGCATTGTCCACGAAGTCCCTGATCTCCTGCGAGGTCGAGGGGGCGCCCGGCAGGGCTGCTACCGCCGGCTCAACCGGCCCCGTGTATTTCCCGGACCCCAGCCACCAGGTATCGTCCACCGCAACCGCGTACCCCAGCTTGGTCTCCAGGGCCTTGTTGTGGGCCGGGTTCACGTACACGAACGGGTAGAAGGCACTGCCGTTCCCCTTCCGGATCGCTTTGCCAAACTCCGTGACAAAAACCCCGTTTGCGCCCTCGCGTTTCTTCCCGACTGACTCCGGGTTGATCGGGTGGGCGAGCGTGGTGCCGTTGAAGTCATAGGCATAGATGTAGAGTTCCCCCTGCATGAACGAGCCTTTAGGATTCGAAAATTCCGCCAGGGCCTGCTCTTTGCCGTGGGTTTTGACGTAGGCAACGGCGCTGTCTACGAAGGCGACGAGGGTTTCGTTGGGGGTGTAGGTCGGTACCGGGGCCGGTGGTATTGGTACTTCCGGCGCTGTACTGGCCGGCTGGGTGCAGCCTGCGGCTATGAGGAAGAGGCTTAGGGCCAGGGCCACGACGAGAGTAAGGGATTTCATATCTGGGTATTTCTGGGGTTTTCTTCGGCTTAAATGAGGTGGGTGTATACAGGGTCCGTTTAAGCAATTCCGGATAACAACGTATTGATACTGTTACTGCCAGAATACGATCTGATGGTCGAATTTGTCCCTGTCACGCGGAATGATATCGGCACAATCCTCGCGATCTACAACTACTATATCGAAAACTCCACGGCAACATTCCACAGCATCCCGCTGACGGCAGAAGATATGGAGGAGTTCCTCTTTATCTCGCACCCGAAGTACCCCTCGTTCATGATCGTGGAAGAGAACGGGCAGGTAGGGTACTGCTTCCTCACGCAGTACAAGAAGCGCCAGGCATACGACCGCTCTGCAGAACTCAGCATCTACCTGCAACCCGGGTTCACCAGGAAAGGGATCGGCAGCGCGGCCCTCCGTCACCTTGAAGCGGCGGCAAAGGCATCCGGCATCCGGATGCTGGTCGGCACGATCTGCGGGGAGAACCATGCAAGCATACAACTGATGGAAAAGGGTGGGTATTCACGGTGTGCACTCCTGAAAAATATCGGCGAAAAATTCTGTAAAGTCATGGACGTGGTCATGTACCAGAAAGAGATCTGATGCCGGGCAGTCCCATTTTTTTACGGCATTCAGGCCGCACAAAGGTCTTTTTCCACAACAATCATTCCGCGATCTCCCTGCAAGACTCGCGACCCTAAAAAAAATTTATTGATTCTCCAGCGGTGACTCGTCCGTACCAAGGAAGTAGAGGGCATTTTCACCATACTGGACGGGTGCATAATGGGACCCGACATGCGTGAGCCCCTTGAACCGGACAAGCCAGGATCCGTTGATCTGCCCGGCCATCCGGACCGAGACCGGTTCGGGGGTCAGCGGATCAACCGTGCCGACCACGAGCATGGTATCCTTCTGAATGCAGGCAAGACCGTCCCAGGTCCCGTTCCAGACAAGGTTGGCCTGTGCCTCGGCCCGGACCCCGGGAGACTGGGTGGGATCGTTCGCATTCTGTCTGAGGATGGCAAGCAGGGTGCTGCACTCGGGAACCCGGGCATCGTAGGTACTGGAGTCGAGGATCAGTTTCCGGACGCGTTCAGGATGATCGATGACCAGCTGCTGGGCCGTCGAGGAGCCCATGGACGCTCCGTACACGTGCATACTG
>JAAZNH010000199.1 GCA_012798365.1 Methanomicrobiales archaeon
CTCAATGAGAGGATCACTCATTCATGAATAATATTCCCAAAACTGGTAATACGTCGTTATCGCAACCGGGGGTGCCCTAGTGACGGGGCGGAGCCCCGAGAACGTCAACAGATAAAAAAATGATTTCTACAGAGCAAAAAATAAAAATCAAAGTCTGATTTTTCCGGAAAGATTTTCGAATGCGACAGGTCCATGACCTGGAGCAAGAGAAGAAACCCAAAGGTTTCTTCGAAACGCGATCGTAATCGCGTTTGTTTTTTTTCCGGGCAGGGTCTGGTTGAAAATGTGATTCATGGATCGAGAGCCTACCCCTCCACTCACCGGTCCCGGGTTTTTCCAAAACCTCCAGACCCCGGGCTCACCTCCCGGCTCCGGCGAACGACGGCAACCAGCAAAAACATGGATATTTCTCCGACGTGAAACTACCCCTCTCCGACGTATGGCTGATCGCTAAAACAGGCCTTCTTTTCAGTTCAGCCTACTGTAGCCCGATCCGTACTAATATCGGCCATCCAAAGAGGTCTATTAAGGCCGGATTTAAACAACGCAAAATCGCCCGTTTAGCGTAAATCCTGCGCTATGAGCGTATTCCCAAAACCCTTGCATGAAATAGGGGTGTTTTTGCAGATAATTCCCGGGAGGGGGTCCCGGAAAGGGCAATCCGGGGTCGCTGCGTGGCCGGATTGGCACTCGCGAGGGTCTCAATTTTAGGGGGCAGGAGAACGACGGTACCGACGGCAGGAATCTCCGGGGGGTGGATTCACTGGCGGAGCACTCATGAACTACGATGGTGAGGGGGCCGGGAGATCTCAGGTTCCGGCACTCGATGACGGGTCCTGCACTAAACCGGTCCCGGGTCCGCCCGACCACCACAAGCCAGACCCCCGACCACGACGGTGAAAAATCCGGGCCCGTATCGTGCCCTGTTGTACGAGTTTTGCCTCACCCCCCTTTTTCGCAGAGGCAATGAAATCGGAAAACACGGTAATTGATCCGGAAAAGATCGCGGTTTTACGACGGGAATTGGGGAGGTAATGTACAGCAACGTTCTGTTGGCATCCGGCCGGAACACACCCGCACCGGCAAAGCCCTGCGGCCAGGCAGGGCCTATTTCAGGGTGGCGGGAGACCGGGCGGTCATGCGTACTGTACCTCGGCGAGGATAGTATCCCGGATGAGCGGATGAAGGGATCTCCGGATGACCAGGTCTACTTTATGATGGAGAACAGATTCGAGATAATCAGCGAGGTCGACCAGTTCCCACCCGATCGGCCGGTCGAATTCTACAATAATATCGATATCGCTGGCCGGGGCTGCTTCACCGCGTGCATAGGATCCGAAGATGCCAATGGAGGTCACACCATATTTTTCACGGATCTCCGGCAGGCACTTCCGCAGGATTTCCCGTATCTCCCCAGCCGATGTCATGGTTCCGATTAAAGATGATAGTCTTCGGACGGTAAAAAATGCATTGTCTGCAACCTTATCGCTCCAACCCTTCATTACCGGCAATTCTTCGGTGCCCCCGGTTCCGGCACCTGATAACAGCCCCTCCCAATCCGGCCCCCGGGTCCGACCAGCCACCACAGGCCCCGGCTCCGCTGCATGCAAAAACCGGGGCCGTATCCCGGGAAAGCGGGTCGCGATCATGGTGTACTGTAAGAATCAGCTCCGGCATTTAAAGGAGTTCAATTCGGGGCATGAAAGTGAAGCAGGAAATCCGGAACACGGAAAAAGCCCCTGACTATGAACAATCCCGTGAAGGGCAATCCGGAGCCCGGGTCCCCCTTGCGAAGATTTTAACATGCACGCTCACCAAAATTTCCGGAACAGGAGTTTACTATGAACGTTTCACGCGACAAAGTCCAGGGCATCCGCTCCCGCAAGCCGGTTACCATCCTCATCCTGCTTGCAGCGACAATCCTTCTTATTACACCGGTGATGGCCCACGCACCCGATGTGATCATCGATGTCAACAAGGCAGCATCCACCATTTCGATCCTGATCGCCCACCCGTCAGAAAATACCTCAACCCATTATATCAAGCATGTGAAGGTTGTCCAGAACGGGCGGACCGTGGTTGACAATTACTACAAGAGCCAGCCCACGCCGGATACGTTCTCCTATACCTATCCCGTGCCGGTCAATGCCGGGGATACCCTGCGTGCAACTGTGACCTGCACCAGCGGTGATTATAATGAAGCGGTCCTGACCCTTGCAACACCGACATCTACCGCACCCCCGACAATCATGCAGACCCAGGTGCCAGAGCCGCCCGTAACCCCGGTGACAACAACCCAGAAATCACCTGTCGGGCTCCTTGCCCTGCCGGGCCTTCTCATTGGCGGGGTACTTCTCCTGGCATTGAACCGGAGAGAGTAAAAAAATCAGCGATTCCGGCCGGATCGCCGTTCATCATACGGGATCTCGGCACTCTTTCCTTTTGATAACTTCTCCCGGGAGGCGCGGGCAGTTTCAAACCGCTCTTCAAGGGGGATTTCCACGCTCTTTCCGCGGGAGAGCGGTTCGCGGTCCTGGTGAGCGGATTCGAACCGTTCCTCAAGGGGAATATCAACACTTTTTCCCCGGGATAAGGATTCGCGATCACGCCGGGCTGCATCAAAGCGTTCCTGGAGGGGGATCTCAACACTCCTGCCACGTGAAAGCGGTTCTTCCCGGCTGCGCCGGGCATTCTCAAACCGCTCCTGGACGGGGATTTCAGCACTTCTGCCGGCAGAAAATGAAGTGCTGCCTTCCCGGTTTAAGCGTTCATTAAACGAGATCGCATCGCTCCTGCGCGGGGGGGCGGCAGCTTCTGCAGGGGAACCAGCCCCATCAGGAATAAAATCTATTCCGCTGTCATCGCGGCGGTTTCGTGAGCCTGCAGCCTGAACCGGTTGGGCGGATTTTAGCCCTTTACCCGGAAATGCATACGGGCTCGTGGCAGACCCGGCAGGTTTCCCGCCCCGTATTGAGGCAACCTGCTCATCGATATGATCGTTCTTATCCTTCACGCTCCATTCGGAAAACATGAGAAACTGCAGGAACGCCTCGGGTTCGCGGAAGAGGGATGCCCGGATGCCCTCAAAAACGATAGTACGGGTGACGTCCCCGAACCATCCGCCGGCCCGTTCGGTGATCGTGTCATCCCCGGATTCAAAGATAAAAACCCGCTCGATCTCACCGTTCCGTCCCCACGCGGTCTCGGAGATTCCCTTGCCTTCAAACGTGAAGAGTTTGCCCACCTGACCATATTCGCCACCCTCACGGACCGTGATCTGTTCGCCTCCCTTTTCATAGCTGAACTTCCGGGGGCGGGTGCCCTGCGAGAAGGTCTCTTCAAGCATCCCCATTCCATCGAAAAGGAAACGGCGGAGAATCCGGTCCCGGTTGACGGGATCACGTTCGGTCATCATGTCTGAAGACGGATCGAAAAGGTAGAGGTGCCGGATATTCTTCTTTGCGTCAAGCACCCGGACACCGCCGCTGCCATACTGGTAGAAGCGGCTGATGGTATCGTTTCTCCGGGTTCCTGCATATTCCGTGATGACGGGATCGGTCATAAGGGGTATTCACATCCGCTGGCTGCTGGTTAAGATACCTGTTAAAGGATTCTTTATGGCGGGAGAAATAGTTTGTTCTCGCTTTTCTTTCCTGCCGGGTTGCAGCAGAAAAGACCGCGGCAGTTACGATAACCTTCATTCCCTTGTACTGCCAATATCAGTTCAGGATGTCGGAAGAGAATACCGTTCCTGAGCCGGTCATCAGACAGGCTCCTTTGGAAAAAACACTGTACCTTGCGAAGTGGTCAGCCCGGTTATGGGCGTGGCTGGTTGACATAATCATTGTCATCCTCTTTTTGAACATCGTCCGGGGTGTGTTTGACCCGTTCTGGAAACTGCCGCTTCTTTGGGATATCCACAACTGGGAAATTGTTGCAATCGGATTTGAAACGGTATTCTTTTTCCTGTACTGGACGGTAATGGAAGGATTTGACGGCCGCGGGCAGTCGATTGGGAAGATGGTCATGAACCTCAAGGTTGTCAACCGGGATGGTTCAAAGATCTCCTACCGGACTGCCGCAATCGAAAGTTTCGGCAAAGCCTTCCTCCTGCCGTTTGACTGCCTCATCGGCTGGTTTGCCATGCCGGGCACCAAGCTCCGGGTCTTCAACCGGATCTCAAACACGATTGTCATCAAGACCGATTACCGTGAGCCGGATGGTATCGTGTACGTAAAAGAGAAAGAATAACTTCCTTTCAACGCCACTCTTTTTTTATGCGCCCGATCATCCTCCTGCTCCTGCTGCTGGTATGCCTTGCATCCGCCTGCGGATGTACAACCCAGCCGGCCTCACAACCGGCCGAACCCCTGACTACCAAGGCGGTTGACGGGCCGGTGCGAATCGTGAGCCTCAAAGAGTCATCGTATAACCCGGAGATGCTCTACATCACCAAAGGCACCACGGTGACGTGGGTGAATGAAGAGTCGCGGATGTCACGGAGGGTTGTCCATATGCCCACAGAAGCAACCGGCCGTATTCTCTTTGAGTCGAAATCGCTCTCACCGGGCGAAAGTTACAGTTACACGTTCACGGTGCCAGGCAGGTATGTCTATGCGGACCCCCAGCATGGCGGGGGGCGGTCCCCCTTTGTTGAGGTAACTTAATTTTCAGAGCCGCTCCGGTTACCCCCGTCCGTTTCGCGACAAACATTTTTCTTATTTTTCTTCTGCACAAGGGCCCACAGGAAAAGGGGTAACAGCGCAAAAAGGGGTGTTGCACCCGGATTATAACCGGTGGAGTTTTTTGAGAAGATCAACGGTTTTCTGCGTGCCAGCTGAAGGAGTCATTTCCACTGTACCAGATGACGGTTTTTACAGTGCGGAAAAAATATGGGAGATGGCTGTGCCATGGGAGGGACCATATCCGCCTTCAAGGACAAGGGCAAGAGCGGAACCGGTTGCATGCACGAGGAGCGATGTCAGGACGCCGCAGTCTTCTGGCAGGATACTCATACCGCCAAGGGGATCATCAGAAAGGATATCCTGGCCTGCGGATACCAGAAGGATATCCGGTCTGAACCGCTCGACTGCAGGCACAAAGACCTCTGAAAAGACAGAATGGTAATCAGCAATGGTTGATCCGGTTGACAGGGGTGCATTGATGGAAAAGCCCTTGCCCGTCCCGTTCCCGATTTCCTGTACCCGGCCGGTGTACGGGAACATCGGGGCCTGGTGGACAGAACAGAAGAGGACCCGGTTTGAGAGATAAAAGGAATTCTGGGTCCCGTTTCCATGATGAACATCCCAGTCGACAATCGCAACCCGGTCAACGCTGTCAAGCGCCCGGTGGGCGGCAATGGCAATATTATTGAAGAGGCAGAAACCCATTGCGTGAGCCCGCTCGGCATGATGACCAGGGGGCCGGATAAAGGCAAACGCATGCTCGCCTGAAAGGGCGCGGTCAAGGGCCGCGAGGGCTCCCCCTGCTGCCGTGAGGGCAACGGCATAGGAATGTGGGGTGATGTAGGTGTCTGCATCGAGATGGGAGAGCGTGACCGTGTCCGAACATCGCTCCTGGAGCGCCTGGATGTACTGCGGATCATGGATGCGCCGGATATCTGCAGGATCGGCCGGTTCCGGGGTGATCCGGGGGACATCGTCGGGAATTCCCTCGATCGCGGTCAGGAGCCGTGAGTGGGATTCGGGGTGGTTGGGGTTATCATGCAGGGCGCATGACAGGTCAACCACCGCACACGGGCGCACCATATATTCTCCCGGTTATCACGCCAGTTTCCAGACGCTCTGGGTCTGTGCCCCGGCATTCGCAACGACAAACGTCGTGTCCGGAGTGAACGATGCCGGTATCTCGTAAATCAGGAAACCTTTGACCGTATTGCTTTTGCCGGGCTGGACATATCCCCCGGTGCCGCCGGAGCCGAGCTGGAAGTCGTACTGCTTGCCAAGTTCCCCGTCAACAACAGTCTTCTCGCTTGCAAGAGGCGAGTACGTGTACGATTTTCCCCCATGAATCACGGCGATCTGCGCCGGGGACGGGGCCCAGACTGCTTCTGTACCGGTGCTGGTAACGCTCAGGTACACAAAGAGGAAGGTATTGCCATCACCGGGCTTTTTTGTGTTATACCCCTTCTGGGTATCGAGTGGATCGGACGATTCTTTCTGCTCCCGCGGGCTGTTCCAGGAAGGATCAACCCAGCTGTAGGTGGGCCGGACGGTGAAACCGGTTACCGTCAGTTCACCGGTCTTTGTCCCGCTGCCAAACGCAGATGCGACATTCAGTGCTGAAGCATTGGGGAAGGGATTCTGCGTTGGTGCGGGTGTCGGGGCTGGAGTTACCGTGGTAACAACCGTTGTTGCCACCGGTTCAGGAACGGGTGCGGGAGTATTCGTGCAACCGGCTGATACCAGGAAGACGATGAGAAGGGAAAAGAATAGTGATACGGCAAGTCGTTTCATAAAGAAACGGTGCGTTATCTGATGTATTAAATATCACGCACATTATCCGGATTTACTAAAAACGGGTTGTTACCGGCTTTCAAGAAATGCTGCAAGCCGCTTGTCAAGCAGTTCCCGGCAGAACGGACAGACAACCTTTTTCTTGCGGTCCAGTTCATCGAGCGTGTCGGGTTTGAACATCACGCATTCCCGGTCCGGGCAATGGGGCAGGCCGAGAAGATGCCCAATCTCGTGCGAACCTTCCTTGACAATCCGGTCAATGAAGTCATCATCGTTTCCCCGCCGCCCGTAATACTCATTGTTCAGGCGTGCCGTTGACACAACCCCTGCGCCAACCGATTCCCGTGCAAGACCAAAAACAAAACTGTTGCCTTCCCGGAAGAGATCCTGGTGGACAACGAGAAGGATGGGATCCGTAATCTCATGCCGGCGTTTGTACGCCTGGATGCTGTCGAGCAGGGCCTGTGCATCCACCTGTTTTCTGACCATATTCATCCCGGCGATGCGGACGTGGTTCTCCGAAACCGAGGTCTTTACGCCGAGGACTGATGAGATGCACCGTGCAACCGGCATCTGGAGGCCGGCAGGCGACTGGGTATCCCAAAAAATATGGACATGCATCGCTATGATCTGTTGGAATGGGCTCCTATAAACATATTGAGCATCTGATCGGCGACTATATCGCTCACCATTACGCCAGAGCCATTGAGGTAGGTATCGGGAGGAATTCCCGCGCTGCAGAGATGCTCGCGCATGAAGGTGTCCTCCTCCGCTGCACGGACGTGAAGGACCTTGCATACCCCCCGGACCTGCATTTTGTCCGGGATGATATTTTTGATCCGGCTTTTTCTATCTATGAAGGTGCGGATGTTATCTTCGCGATACGGCCCGCGATTGAGATGATCCCTGCCCTTGTTACTATCGCTTCTCATGGTACATGCGATCTCCTTGTCTACCACCTGGGTTTTGAGATCTATGAAAACGGCGGGGAAAAAATCGATTGCGGGGTCATCCTCCACCGGTATGTGAAAGGTTCAGAACCCGTCAAAAAGGGTTGACTGGGTCTTTGCCGGAGGTTTCTTCTCAGCAGGATCTTCCTTTGGCCCGGGTTCCGGAGATAGTGGGAGGACTTCCTGGACTTTTGTGGGCTTTTCAGGCCGGGGGGTTTTTTCTTTTTTATTTTTCTTTACGAGATCGTTCTCTTTTTCTTTTTCCTTTTCTTTCTGCTTCACTTCCTGCGCGATCGCTTTCATGATCTCGGCGGAGCGGGCTTTATCATTGAGGAAGAAGTTCAGCTGGTCGGCATCAAATGCCATCTCCCGCGTATACATCAGGGGATTGTTTGCCACAAGCATAGATATGGTCCCAAGATAGTTCTCCCGCAGGGTATTCTGGGGCACGTGGATCATGCCGGCAACCTTGTTGAGCGTTGCAGTCCGGATTGCCTTTTGTTTCTTTGCAGTTGACATCTTCTGCCAGCGTTCCGGGGGCATGATACGGGCATGGATTCCTTTTGCACCTGCTGCATCAGCAACACCCAGGAGCATGAGCGCTGTTGCGTACCGCCAGAGCGTGTGATACTGCCGCCGGTAGGTATACCCGAGGTACTCATCGGCCCGCGAAAGGTGGAGGTACGCCTGGCCCACTGCGGCTTCACCAGGTAAGTGCTGCAGACTCCCTTCAACCCACTGCTCGATGGTTTCAGGAGTGTCATCAACATCGTATGAGAGCCGGAGAAGCTCATCATCGCCGGCCCGGGAGAAGAGGGCCGTGATGAGTGAGAAGATGGAGACCCGTTCATCTTTCTGGGAGGTGTGGACCTGTGCATCGGTCAGGTTCTCACGGCCGATTGCAGACGCATACAGCATGTTCACGGCTGAACGGATGTCCCCCTCGGCACTTTCCGCAATCGCGTGGATGGCCGTCTCGTTGCAGGCGATCTTCTCAGCGGAACAGAGATATTTCAGACGGGGGGCGATGGAGCGGGCAGGGACTGCTTTAAACTGGACAGGTTCACACCGGGTGCGAAGTTCCGGGGAGAGGCCGTACAGGTCGTTGGCGATCAGGATCATGGGCTGGCGCGCCTGCCGGATGCATTCGATAATGGCTTTTGCCCCGCCGCGGTCCGCGTTTCCCTGGAGGTTATCAGCTTCATCAAGGATGATCAGTTTCCGGGCAGATCCGGTCAGGCTCGCAGTAACACTTCCGGCACCGGCGATCCGCTCGATGACTGCCGCCGTCCGCTGGTCGCTGGCGTTGAGCTCCACCACTTCCCAGTTCATGTCATTTGCAAGGGCAAACGCGGTCGAGGTCTTCCCGATACCCGGCTTGCCGTAGATCAGCAGGGGCTTTGACTTTCTTGTCCAGGTTTTTGCCCATTCTGCAATCTGGAGTACCGCAGTCTTGTTGCCGATGACATCCGCGAGGTGAGCGGGGCGGTACTTCTCTGCCCAGTCCATACCCAACAGGTTGTCGGTGGATCAGATAAATCCAATGACTTGACCTGAGGGGGCAGCCGAAGATCGCCAGTAAATAACAAATAAGTTATCTCTGATGAAGTGAAATTAGGATAAACAAAATATTTTTACAATCCTTCAGGTGATGTCGTGGTCCACAGCTGCTCCACAGAAGCAATAGCAAAAGTCGTCCGGGAATACGAGGGTGTCAGGCGCAAACACGCCATTGGCGATATGGTCAAAGCCCTGAAGATCGAAGCACCCCATGTCCTGGCATCCTTTGGTGAGGATGCAGCGGTCATTGAACATCACGGTGAGGCACTCCTTCTTGCAGCCGACGGCATCTGGAGTAAACTCATGGAAGCAGACCCGTACTGGGCAGGGTACTGCTCGGTCCTTGTCAATATCCATGATATTGCAGCAATGGGTGGCCACCCGGTAGCCATGGTGGATATCTTCTCAATAGCCAACACTGCAATACGCGACCAGGTAGTCAAAGGGATGCATGATGCTTCGGAACAGTTCGGCGTCCCGATTGTCGGGGGCCACCTGCATCCCGATGCACCCTACAGTGTCATCGATGTCTCTATCCTCGGGTGTGCCCGTCTCGATTCCCTCATCTACAGCCATACTGCACAGGAGGGGGACAGCGTTATCATGGCCATTGACCTCAGTGGCCGGGTCCACCCGTCCTGCATGCTCAACTGGGATTCGGTGACCATGAAATCCGCCACGGAAGTGCGGGCACAGATCGGGCTCATGAAACAGATTGGCAGAAAACACCTGGTCACAGCCGGCAAGGACATCAGCAACCCGGGAATTATCGGAACCCTCGGGATGCTCCTTGAAGTGAGCGGGAAAGGTGCGGATATCGATCTCGGGAAGATTCCCAAGCCCGATCTTGCAGCCAACAACATGACCTTTGAGCAGTGGGTGAAGATGTATCCCGGCATGGGCTTTGTCCTGACGGCAAAAAAAGAGAATGTCGTGGAGCTGGTGAAACTGTTCGGCGAAGTCGGCATGACTGCAAAGGAGATCGGTGTCGTCAACGCAACCAAGGAGCTGCGTATCCGCTATGACGGCAAGGAAACTCAGGTCTTTGATTTCATTAAAAATGGCATTATGCATCTCTGTGATGAGGACATCCCATGCCATGTGCGGTAAAACGCATCGGGATTGGTATTGAAAAGGATGCAGACAAGGTCCTGGAGAGTGCTTCCCGGCTCTCCGGGCGGTGTGAAATTATCTGTTATTGCCGGCCGGGGGTTATCAGCAGGCGGGATATTGAACCCCGCATCCGTATCGCCGAACACCCCGCGCCTGAACAGTCTCTTGTCGATGATCTTGCTTCCGGCAGGATTGATGCCGCAGTCCGGGGAACGCTTCCCTCGAACTCCACGCTAATAGCCTTAAAAAAAGCGATGGGCGTGGATCATCTTGAACGCATTGCACTCCTGGAAACCGCCGGCGGGACAAAATTCCTCCTCACGCCGGTCGGGGTTGATGAAGGCTGGTCCGTGAGCGACAAGGTGGAACTGGTAAAAAAGGGACTCGTCATTGCAAAGAAATTCGGCCTGCCGGAAAAAGCCGGGATTCTCTCGGGGGGACGATTCGGGGATCTTGGCCGGCACCATGAGGTCGATGCCAGCATGGTGGATGCAAAAGAAGTCGCCCGGATAACTGGAGCCGAGGACAGCCAGATCCTGATTGAAGATGCGGTTAAAACCTGTGGCCTGATCATTGCACCGGATGGGATCTCCGGCAACCTGATCTTCCGCACGCTGGTATTTTTGGGAGCCGGGCACGGGCATGGGGCGCCTGTGGTAAATATCCACAAAATTTTCGTGGATAGTTCGCGCGCCTCACCAAATTACACGAATGCGTTATTGCTCGCTGTATCTTTGTTGGAATAAACTAAAGTCATAAAAATTGCGTTTTTTTGGCAAAAAAACGCGGAAATGCAATTAAAAAATATTCTGCGAAATTCTGGACTCCGTTTTTTACTTGCGTTGCAGGAAATCGCCCAAACCCGTATTGCTGGGCAAATCGGGACTTTTTCCCACAAAGTATTTATATATATCAATTTGACTTGTAAAATGAGGTTTAAAACATGGCAGATTTACCAATTGCCGCAGTTGTGAGGATTGCAAAGAAGAACGGAGCCGAAAGGGTGGGAAGCGATGCAGCTGAAGCCCTTGTTGCAAAGGCAGAAAAGTACATCGCCCAGCTGACCAAGGAAGCAAACAAGCTTGCCGAGCACGCTGGCAGAAAGACCATCAAGAAAGAAGATGTTGACCTGGCTGCAAAGTCCAACTAATCAACATTTTTCTTTGAATTTTACTCTCTTCTTCCGGGTTTCCGGTAACCGTTTACCGCGATGGACTCATATCCTTTGCAGGCAATAACCGGTATAGATGCTAAACAATCTGCCAGGAGCCGGCGGCAACCCGGCTGCTGAAGAATTCATGGATACTCTCCTGCGCCTTTTCAATAAGGCTGCACTCATCGAGCGTGAACCGGTGGATACCGGTGACGGGATCCTTCTCTATACATCAGAGGTTCACCTCATTGACATGGCCGGACGGTACCCGGACGAGAACCTGTCATCGATCGCGTCCCGCCTTGGGGTCACCAAGGGAGCCGTATCCCAGACGGTAAAGAAGCTTGAGGAGAAGGGATACCTGGAGCGAATCAATCCGGAAGGAAATAACAAGACCGTCTTCATCAGGTTAACGCAGGCCGGTCTGCGTGCCTTCGAATGGCACCGGGCGTACCATGCAGTTGTCAATGAGCGCATTACCCTTGAGATCACCTCGCTTGGGAGAACGGATTGTGAAACCATGATCGCCATCCTTGGCCAGATCCAGAAGATCTTTGACGATTGCCCCCGTACCCGCGAACAGGTTACCCGGCGCATGAAGGGCAGATAACAACGGATCCGGCCCGCAGGATTGCCATTAAATAGTTTAGTTGCTATACTATTTGGTACACAAACGTGAGTGCCTATGAGCCAATGCCCGGATATTACCTTCAGCCCGATTTCAGAAACAGATAAAGAACCTGTCATCGACCTCTTCAATTACTATATTGAGAATAGTTTCGCAGCATACCCGGAAGAGAAAGTCCCCTACGAATTCTTCTGTCTGCTGCTCGAAACGTGCCGGCACTACCCCTCCGTTGCCGCACGACAGGCCGATGGCACGCTTGTGGGTTTTGGCCTGCTCCGGGCCCACAACCCGATGCAGGCATTCCGGCACACTGCCGAGATAACCTGTTTCATCCACCCGGATCTGACAGGAAAAGGAATCGGGACCAGGATGCTCGAACTGCTGGAAAACGCGGGAAAAGCAAAGGGCATTACAACGATCCTTGCCAGCATCTCTTCACTGAATGACGGGAGTATCCGGTTCCACGGCACCCATGGATTCAGGGAATGCGGAAGGTTTGTCCGGGTCGGGATGAAAAAAGGAACGGTATTCGATACCGTCTGGTTGCAGAAGTTCCTCTGAACCGCGATCAGAACTTCCCTTTTGTACTCCGGACCACTTTTTTATCGCCAGTAATCGCAAGGGCCTGGCCAAGCGCAATACCAAATGCTTTGAACGCTGCCTCGCACTTGTGATGATCATTCCGGCCGGAGAACGTTATGTGAGCCGTTATGCCGGCGCGGGTGCAGAAGGAATAGAAAAAGTGCTCGAAAATATCCGCGGGGATGGTCCCCACCGTCCGGCTGCCAAACGAACCGGTGAAGACGAGATACCCCCGGCCACCACAGTCAAGGGCAACCTGGGCAAGAGACTCGTCCATCGGGATGATGGCGTGAGAAAACCGCTGGATCCCGCGCCCCTCCCCGATCACCTGTTTTATCGCATCACCGAGGACTATGCCGATATCTTCGATTGTATGGTGACAGTCGATATGCAGATCGCCTTGTGCAGCGCAGGTGAAATCAAATCCGCCATGCTTTGCCATGGAGGTCAGCATGTGGTCAAAGAACGGAACACCGCTTTCCACGGATACATCGCCCTTCCCATCAGGATTTATCCGGATTACGATCTTGGTTTCCTTTGTTGCACGTTTCACTTCAACGACTCTCATAATGACTCCTCCAGTGCATCTTTCAGCAGGATCTTCCCGCTGTATAATGCGGAACCGAGAACTGCACCGGACGCCCCGGCATTTTTTACGAGTGCAACATCCATCCTGCTGGATACACCCCCGGCAACCACAACCGGGATTCCGACATGATCAATCAGTCGTTTTACCGGTTCGAACCGCACGCCCTGCTGCAATCCTTCCACATCCACATTCGTGTAAAGCAGGGAACCGGCACCGAGGTCCTCGAACCGTTTTGCCCATTCAAGGTAGTCCCCGGCCGTCTCCTGCCAGCCATGAACCGCTATCTGCCCGCCTTTTGCATCAACCCCGGGCATGATCCGTTCCCTGCCGAATTCCCGGGAAAGGGTCCGGATACAGGAAGGATCCTGCGTAGCGAGCGTGGAGATGATGACCCTGTCGACACCGGTCTCCAGCCACTGGCGGGCATCCTCAACGGAGCGGATACCCCCGCCAAGTTCAATTTCCACACCGGTCTTTTTGACCAGTTCCGTAATCAGGCCGGCATTTTTTGAGGACGTCCCGAATGCCCCGTCGAGGTTCACGACATGGAGGGCTTCGGCACCTTCATTCAGCCATCTCGTTGCACAGGAAAGGGGATCTCCATAGGCTGTTGCACTCTCCCGCCTGCCCTGTACGAGCTGGACGCACCGGCCCCCGAGGATATCAACAGCAGGAAAAATTTTCATGGGTATTGTCCTAGCGGATCATCCGCTGGATTGACATGACAAGGATGTCCTTTGCCCCGGCCCGGCGGAGCTGGTTGATAAGGGTATACACCCGCTCTTCATTTACCACCGCATGGACCGCAACAAGACCTTCTGATGAAGCTACATCCATCACGGTCGGGCCCGAGAGACCTGGCAGGACCCGCCTGACTGCATCGAGACATTCCCGCCGGGCATTCATCATGAGATAACACTGTCCCTTTGCCCGGATCACGCTCTCAAGGGCAAGGTGGATCTCATCGATCTTCTCCTTTTTTGTCTTCAGGGCGTCCCGGTTTGCAATCAGGTGGGTTGAGGTTACCAGGACCTCATCAAGCACCCGGAGCCGGTTGGTCTTGAGAGTTGTACCGGAACTCGACAGGTCAACGATGGCATCAGCAATACCGAGGTGAGGGGTTGCCTCGCAGGCTCCTCCGACAAGCACGACATTTACCTTTACCTTGTGTTTTTCAAAGTAGGTCCGGGTGATGACCGGGAACTCGGTGGCAACCTTGCAGCCGGCTAGCTGCCGGGCCGAGGTGACGGGAGAATCCTCGTGAACGGCAAGGACCAGCTTCGCTCTCCCGAACTGGAGATCGAGAAGTTCTTCAACATCAGATTCCCGCTCGATAACCATGTCATGGCCGGTGATTCCCAGGTCGGCAGCACCCGTAGCTACATATTCGGGGATATCCACGGGCCGGGCAAAGAGAATCTCAACATGCGGGTCAAGCGTCTTGGTGATCAGGCGCCGCTCCGTGCCGGCTTCAGCAAGGTGAAGGCCGCTCTTCTCGACAAGGTCCATGATCGGGGCGGCAATCCGGCCTTTATTGGGAATCGCCAGCCGGACAACATCAGAAAAAGAGGATGGGTCACGAGGGTTTTTCGTGACATTGGTTTTTTTTGCCATTGCAGGATCAGAAGGTCTTGAGCTTGCCTTCGATTACCTTTTCCGTGATCTGGGTCACATTGGCCAGCTTGTCATCCACGATCCCCATGATGTCAGCATTGATATCCTTGAGCTTGACACCGGATGCCGGAAGAACCTGGACACTGGCAACGAGCGGCTGGTCGATCGGCTTTCCGATCTGCGAGAGCAGCCGGATGTACATCTCTTCCACACCGTCAACCTTCCTGACACAGTCCTGTGCAATCTGGGTGGAGAGCAGGTTGTAGATCTTACCGATGTGGTTGATCGGGTTCTTACCGCTGGTTGCTTCCATGGACATCGGGCGGTTGGGGGTGATAAGACCATTGCACCGGTTGCCACGGCCGACCGAACCGTCATCGCCCATCTCTGCAGAGGTTCCGGTAACGGTGAGGAAGACGCTCTTCTTCTTGATATCATCAGCAGTGTTGACGTGAACGGTTACTTTGCGCTTGGTGACCTTCTTTGCGATTGCGGTGATCTCTTCATTGAGGATCTGCATGTATTCCTGGTACTCGCGGATGTCCTTGCAGTACCGGTCAACGATTGCGCAGGCAATGGTGAGGGTGATGTTGTTCCCGTCGCGAAGCCCCATGATCTTGATATCCTGGCCGATGGCCGGGTATTTTTTCCGGAGCTTGGTATCGATATAGTTGGAACTGTTCAGGATGATATTCTCCACATCGGAGAACGGGGCATGCCCGACACCAAAGGAGGTGTCGTTTGAACGGGGGGCCTTACCCTGGTTGGGCTTGAAGACATCACGGAGGTCGGTAGATCCGGTACCGAGACGGCAGTCAATCATAATCTCCCGGTTCAGGTCAAGCTCCGGAAGAATTTTGTGAATATATTTGTGAGCTGCTTCAACCGCAACTGCATCTGCGGGAACCTTGGTCCCGTTCCATTCCTTGGTTGCACGTCCGTCAAGAAGGACATAGATCGGGCGGATCATCCGGCCGCCACCGAACTTCGGGGCCGATTCGCCGGCAACAACTTCTCCCTGGTCGGTGTTGTGGTGGAGGACAACCCCGAATTCTTCGAGGTACGTCTTGCAGAGGGCCTGGCTGATTGACTCAGCGATACCGTCAGCGAGACTGTCGGGGTGACCAAGGCATTTGCGTTCAGCAAGTTCGATACGCTGTTTTTCGAGCGGAATCTGGTCTAAAGCTTCAATCTGGATATTTCTCTTCATGCGTGTCCTCGTGGAACTTCGATAGTATACATGGGAATGGAGGTATTATAACCATTTCTAAAAATGCAAAATCCGCTGATTTTTTATTATTCCCGGTAATTTTCCAGTCAGTAGACAACCGCAGGTTCGCGTTCCGTGGGACAATGGGAAATGTGAACCCGATGCCTGAACAAAGAGAGAGATCGCAAAAAAACGAGAGGGAAACAAAGAGGAGAAAAAATTACCTTCGCAGGAATTTGTGAAGGATTGTCATCTCGCTGCCTTTGGGAGCCTTTTTGATCGGAGGCTTTGCCGGAACAGGCACTTCACCACCCTGATCATCATCAAATTCCTCGTCATTATTGGTTTTGTGATCGTGAACGGGGGGAACGGTTCTTGTCGCCCGCCGATCCGGCACCGTTGTCGCGTGCCGGTTCTGCGGCAGGGTGCGGGACTGGCTCAGTTTTGTCCCGCAACCCGGGCAGAAATTGGCTGCATGGGGAAGCTTCTTGCCGCAATTATGACAGAACTGGGGTTTTGTGGCAGCAGGTTCTTCCTCAGCAACGGGTTTTTCCCGCGGGGGTTCATGGACCACGGGGCGCCGGGAGGGTGCCGGCACATCATCCTCATGTTCAGAAACCGCCCTCCTCACGGGGGGCCGGGTATGCTGCTGCTGGAGCGGCCGCATGGCACTTTTCATCGCGACCTTCATCGCAGACTGTACTTCAGGTTTCCTTACCGGCTGGGCTTCTGCTTCGTACGACGGGGAATCCTCATGATCATACTCCGGTGTGATGACCGGTTTTCTCACCGGTTCGGGAACCTGTCGTACCTGCGGCTTCCGGGCCGGTGCTGGCGGGACGTACTCCGGCTCCGGTTCAACTGCTGGCTCCTCATCCTCGACCTTATACATTGAGAGAAGCCGCTTGACCGGGGGTTGTTTTTCCAGTTCCTTTGTCGGTTTCCGGGCGGGATGCAGCCCGGGCTTCTGCACGGGTTTAGGAGGAGGCCGGAACTCTTCTGGTTCTTCCTCATCAACAGCAGGACGTGCGGGTTGTGGAGCAGGTCTTTTTGCGGGCTTTTTGGGGGTTTCCTCGTCATGCAGGAGGGCAATCCATTCATCAATCTCTGCGGAACGGTCCATGCCGTTCTGGGCAAAGACAATTTTCATGGTCTTGATCTCTTCATCAGGAGACCGGATGGATAAGACAAGGACGGGATCGGAATTCTCCGAGAATTCTACAATACTTCCTACAATAGTATCCCTTGCCACATCTTTTGCGGTAACTTTAAGCTTCTTTTCCTGGGTATCGATCAAAAAAACCCGCTGGTTGGTCAGGTATGCATGGAAAAAGAATTTTTTCACTGATACGCTCAGGGAACCGATGAGGACCTGTTCCCCCGGCTGGAGGTATGCGGATACGCCCCCTTCCTCACCATCTTCGCCACCACCATCAGGATCCGCGGCAGGCGCCCGTGTGGATTGCATGCCTCTGGAGGACATGTCTGCCCCGGATCCGGCAGTTCTCATCCCACCGGCAGGTGCCCGTTCCGGACGCTGGGCTATCTTCCCACCGCAATAGCCGCATTCAGTGATATTATCCCTGATATTCATCCCGCAGTGTGGACACTTCATCAGACTTGAGCTCCGTTTGGTCAATATCCGGACTGGTTATCTATAATGTTTGCATAAGATATGAAAAATTCTCTGATCGCGCAATGGATGACCTAGGGTTCCCGGGCATGAGGGGAAACGGGATCTTTGATGGCAAGAGAGGCGATAATCCGCTCACGCTCTTCGGGTGAACTGCTTACATACTCAAAAAAGCCTGCTTCTGCCCGGTTGTTGCTGATAACCGCATTGATCCGGCACCGGGTCGCATCCCCGCCCAATAGACAATGATCCGGGATAATCCGGCCAAAATAATCATTAATCACTTCCCGGAATGAGTTCTGGCATGAGACTGCATGATAGATACCATTATTCACAACAACAAGGAGGACGCCGGGCCGGCCAAGATCGGGTGATTCCTCTGCACGGAAAGAGCCGAATTTCTCATCACCGTACGGGTTGAGAAATTCCCGGTAGAAAATATCGTGTCGTTCTTTGAGCTGACCAAGAAACAGGCCGGCCTTTAATGAAAGGTATCGCGAATATTTTACATTGATCGGATCTTTGAGGTGTGCATATTCAGACCCGGCCAGGATCTCATCAACCGTCTTTTGTACCCGTGTGAAAATACCTTCTTTGATACTCCCGAAAAACGTCAGCGTGACGGGCCGGTAATACAGCGTCTTGCCACCTGCAGGTACAATAAGAGAGCCGTCTTTTGTCCGGGTCAGCGATCCTGAGGAAAATTTTTCCGCCGGGGTGCTCACCTTTTTTTCTGCCGGGCGGCGCAGGGGATTTCCACCCGGGCTCGTTCCGCGCGCAAGCGTTGCCCATTCCTCAGGGGTATAAGTCTTGTCAAGATGCTTCTTCCAGAGCGGATCGCGGATCGTTGAGATGGACACGAGCCGGAATGCCGGGCCGACCGGTATGAATTTTGCCCCGCAATGGGTGCATTCTATGATGAAATCGGTGCGGGGGATGCCAAACAACTGTTTTCCGACAACACGGTTCAGGATACCGGTCCGGCATACCGGGCAGATACTCATCCATGACAATGCCTGGGCATCATCAACACCCATACCTGCAAGTTTTGCTTGGGGTGAGAGCGAGGAGGCAATATGCCATGTCCAGGGGGGAAGCAGGCGCACGGCTTTTCGCGGAGAGGGAAAGCGTCGTTCAGTTACCTGTGCCGGACCTGCGATACCGGCGCTGATCAGTACTTCGACGATCACCGGGACCACGGTTTTTCCCGTGACCTGGAGGCGTCCTTCCAGGATCCTGTCCAGCCCTTCCTGGATCCCTTCCGCGGTGCCGTGAGGCGTTGAGAGCGGGAGGGTCTTTGTGGGTTCCGCGTTCAGGCACTCCATGGTCACTCCCACCAGTTCACCGGTGACCCTCACCCCGCTACGCAGGAACGGAAGACGTGAGACCTGGCGGGTAACGGTTTCGCATGCCAGGGCAAGCAGCTCGGGCGGGATGGGGAAATACTGGGATGCTGACATGGATTTGTGCTGTATCGATTGGAAGGGGGAGCGGATAAACGCTTGCAGGAACCGGCTCTATTATAGAAACGTCGGTTTTGGTTATCCATGGGCGGGCATAAGTTCAGGGAGAAATGACAAGTGTTTCATATTCAGATTACCAAAACCGGTATATCCTGTCAAGGCGTCCCGCAGATACCCGGCCGGAGTATCATAAGCATCGGGGAGATTCCTGTTGGTCTGGGATCCGGACGCCTGCCAGATTGCGATACCTATGGACCCGGTCATAGCAATACTCTCGTTCTGCAGCCTGGTATCGGCCTTTATTACCTTCGGTCTTGGCATTGCGGTTTTTCTCAGGAATACTGGCTCAAAAACGAACCGCCTGTTCCTTCTTGCAATGATTACCGCAACGTGCTGGGGTTTCTGCGAATTCATGATCTGGCAGGCAGCAACCGCAGAGAGTGTCGGATTCTGGCTCAGGGCAAGTTCAGCCTGGCCCTTTGTTGTTGCGTTTATCCTTCACTTCATCCTGTCCCTGACAGAAACCCCGCTGTACCGGAACTATCCCCGTCTCATCCTGACCGCGATCTACCTGCCTGCAGCGGCTATCACGTGTATTCTCCTCTTCACGGACTGGATCTACACGGTGGATTATCTCCCGAGAACAGGTTTTTTTTATATTCCCGTCAGGGACAGCCTATGGTACCAGGCAGAGACCCTGTACACTCTTTTCCTGATGCTGTATGCTGCATACGTCATCTCCTTGTTCTGGAAGAGTGCCCCTAGTAAAATAATCAAGAAACAGGCAAAACTTCTCCTGGCTGCAATAGGAATTGTAATCGTTTTTGGCTTCTTTTCCGGAATACTCCTTCCGCTCATCGGGGTTGCGGTTCCCAATCTTGTATTCATCGGGATTGTGCTCTTTTCATTCTGCATCACGATGGCAATATGGAAACATGAATTGTTTGTATTGAGTTCAGCAACAGCGGTGCCGGATATTCTTCGCACCATGCCTGATGCAATGATCCTTGCAGACATGCAGGGAAGGATCATCAGCTCAAATGATTCGGCAAACACAATGTTTGGCCTGCGGGACTCGACCCTTGAGGGAAAAACCGTCGCAGACTGTCTCCTGGATCCCGCATTTGACCGTATCAGGACGGCAGTCCGGGATGAGGGGAGGGTCATCGATATGGAAACCGGTTCCCGGAAAAACCCGTCAGCCACCCTCAGCATTGCAGGATCACAGGTCCTTGACCCTGCCGGAGAACCGGCGGGAGTTGTCCTGATCATCCGGGATATCACGGACAGGAAAACCGTTGAAAAAGCCCTCCGTATTGCCGGTGAGAAGATTTCCCTGTTAACCCGGATAACCCGGCATGATATTAACAACCTGATCAGCGCGCTATCCGGCTACCTCGTCCTGCTTGATGAGAATCCTGATGATCCCGAACGAGCGGTATACATCACCTCAAGCCTGGAAATCGTGGAGAAGATCGGCCTCCATCTCCAGTTTACCCACGAATACCAGGAGATCGGGGCAAACCAGCCGGTCTGGCAGCCACTCAGGGAGATAATTTCCCGCGCAACAGCCGATCTGCCATCTGAACGCCCCCTCATCGAATCCGCAGCAGAGAATGTCGGGATTCTTGCTGATCCTCTCACGGTCAAGGTCATCTACAACCTCCTTGAGAATGCAATCCGCCATGGGGAACATCTCACCCGTATCTCAGTATCAACAAGGGAACAGGCGGACCACTCGCTTCTCCTTGTTATTGAGGATGATGGCGTCGGAATCCCCC
>JAAZNH010000200.1 GCA_012798365.1 Methanomicrobiales archaeon
CTATCATCAGCCGAAGCAAATCGGTTTTTCTCAATGATCGCCTCCAGTCCCACGGGCTTACCGCGGGACAGTTCCCCGTCCTGATGCTCCTCTCCCACCGGCAGAACATCATCCAGGAGGAACTGGTACGGCACTACCGGCTCGATAAGGGCACAATAGCCCGGGCAGTAAAAAAACTCGAAGAGGCCGGGTATATCCGGCGTATCACGGACCCGGGCAACCGCAGGGCAGTCCGGCTCTTCCTGACAAAAAAGGGTGAGAAGATCATCCCTGGGCTCAGGGCAATCAACCAGGAGTGGGAGGCAGGGATCTGTTCCGGTCTGACGAGAACTGAGATCCACACCCTCAATTCCCTGATGCGCCATGTTGCAGCCCGCAGTTTTAGCCTCCTGAGGGAAAACGGAGATGCCTGCCATGAGTGAAACCCCCGGCGCTGCCGCAGGGGACCGGCCGGATCCGGGCCCGGCAACCGAAGGCGTCGCGCTCCTGATGGGCGATCCCCGTAAAGCGATCATCAAGCTCTCCGGCCCGATGATCATCGCGATGTTTTTGATGTCCACCTACAACATCGTCAACGCGATCTGGGTGGCCGGTCTCGGGTCCGATGCCCTTGCCGCGGTGGGCTTTGTCACGCCGCTTTTCATGATCCTGATCGGTATCGGCAGCGGCCTTGGGGCCGGTGCTGCATCGGTCATCTCGCGGCGGATCGGGGCCCGGGACAAGGCCGGGGCGGACAATGCTGCAATCCACGCGATCCTGATTACCCTCTTCCTGTCTGCCGTCCTGACCATCCCCCTCATCCTCCTGACGGGCCCGATCGTGACCCTCTTCGGGGCCGGGGAGGCAGCAGGGCTTGCAACGCAATACGGCCAGGTCGTCTTTTTAGGGATGGGGCTTGTCCTCTTCACCAACATCGGCTACGCCATCCTCAGGGCAGAGGGAGACACGAAACGTGCGATGTACGCGATGGCGGCATCCTCGGTCATCAACCTCATCCTCGACCCGCTGCTCATCTATACCGCCGGGATGGGCATTGCCGGCGCTGCATGGGGCATGATATTGTCGATGATCGTGGTGACCGGTATCATGCTGTACTGGTTCTTTGTCAAACGGGACACCTACATCACCCTCTCATGGCAGGACTTCCGGTATGACAAAAAGACCGTAAGGGACATCCTCGGCGTCGGCCTGCCGGCCAGCGTTGAGTTCTTCCTTATGTCGATCATCGCGATCTTCATCAACATCCTGCTTGTGACAACGGCCGGTACCGATGCGGTTGCCGTCTATACTGCCGGGTGGAGGGTTGTCTTCTTTGCCATCATCCCGCTCGTCGCCATCGGGACATCGGTTATCACGGTCGCCGGGGCCGCATTCGGGGCCCGCAGGTACGAGAAGATCCGCACGGCTCACACCTTCTCGGTGCTGCTCGGGATCGGGATATCGCTTGCCGTCAGTATCATCACGTTTGTGTTTGCCTCCCAGATAGCACTCGTCTTCACGTATTCCGCTGACAGCGCCCATCTCGCACCGGACATTGCCCTCTTCCTTGCCACGATGTGCTTCTTCTACCCCTTCGTGCCCCCGGGAATCATGTCGGGTTCCGTCTTCCAGGGCACCGGAAAGGGCATGACATCCCTTGTCATAACGGTACTGCGAAACCTTGTCTTCATCGCGCTCTTCACCTGGCTGTTTGGCATTGTGCTCGGGTATGGCGAGCATGGCGTCTGGTGGGGCATTGTTGCCGGGGACATCATCGGGGGAACCATCGCGTTCATCTGGGCCCGGTATTATATCTCGCGCCTGATCGCAAACGGGTAAAACCGGCAACCTGCACTCTTTTTTGTTGTTTGTCAGCCTGAACCACCGATTCCCTTGCATGTGCAGCCGGATTATCGGAATATTTAAGAAGAACCTTACAGTATTCACATCTCATACACAGCTGCTCCTATCACAGGATGTGCCAATGAACCTCCGTACCAAACTCCTGCTGGGAATCGGGATCGCCCTCATTGTCACGTTTGCCGTTGTCGCGATCTTCTCGATCATTTCCATGGAGAGCAGTTACCGGGCGCTTGAGGAAAAGGAAGTTATCACGACGGTCCAGCGGGCGCAGAGCTCCCTCACCACCGACCAGAAGAACATGCAGTCGGTCACCCGGGATTATGCAGCATGGACTGACACCTACCATTTCGCGAGGGGGGAATATTCGGAATGGATCGCGACCAACATGGGCAATGATTTCTTCGAGCGGTTCAACCTGCAGGGGGTCATCGTCCTCAACCAGAGCGGGGACCTGGTCTTTTCCAAAGGGTATGATCCCGAAAAAAAACAGGGCACTATCCTGCCCGGGGATCTCATTCTCAAGGTCCAAAAAACCAGCAGGGAGACCGGAATCCTGAGTTCCAGCGAAGGGCATTACCAGGTCATTACTGACGCATCAGGCCCCCTTGTCCTCTCATCCCACCCAATCCTGACCGACACGTTTGAGGGGCCGAGTTCCGGATCCCTCCACCTGGTCCGGAAGGTTGATGACCGGTATTTGTCCGACCTGTCAGAACGGGCGGGAAAGACCGTCACTGTACTTCCCGCCCCGGCAATTTTAGAAAACACCAGCTTTTCCGCGATCACAGCCGGAATATCCCCCGACCCGGTGGTCGTGGTGATTGCAGAAAGTGCAACAACAGTTGCCGGGTATACTCCCATGGAGGGGCTCGAGAGCCCCGGCGCATATTATCTCAAGGTCTCTGAGCCCCGGACCATATACCAGTCCGGCCAGAACACCATCCTGACTTTCATCCTCAGCCTGTTGGGAGCAGCAGTCTTCATCATTGCCTTTGTCCTCCTCCTCATTGACCGGATCGTCCTCTCCCGGCTCAACACGATTATCAGTACCGTAAGGAAGAACAAGGATGCCGAGGCTCCCGGGGGCAG
>JAAZNH010000201.1 GCA_012798365.1 Methanomicrobiales archaeon
GGCCAAAAACCTCCCCCTTCCCGATATTCAGGCTGATATGGTCGACAGCAGTATTTGTCCCGAATGTTTTTGTCAGATCATGCGTCTGGATTATTGCTGCCATGACATCCCCAATTATATCAAAACCGATTGGTTATTGAGATATTTAGGTATCACGGTTTATTACCACCATAAAAATTCATAATAAAGCCAGTCCCTTCTTCTGGAGATTTCCTGACAGACAATGAGAAGGACGTCGTGTTGGATTATGAAGTATTTCTGGATTTGCTAACTTATACAAAATCATACTGAAATAAAAAAAGATCATATTTTTAATGACTGAAATCATGAATTATTGTACTCAGGAACACATTTTCCTGGAAGATATGGTGAATTCAGATGTCAATTATCGAGATAATCCTAGTCTGTGCAGCGATCCTTGTCCTTATCATCATCACCATCAATGCCATCAAGATAACCCGCCAGTATGAGCGTGCAGTGGTATTCCGGTTTGGAAAACTCCAGGGTGTGAAGGGACCCGGCCTCTTTGTCATCATACCTTTTATTGACAGGATTGTCAGGGTTGACCTGCGCATCCGGCAGCTTGATGTACCCAAGCAGACGATAGTCACGCGGGACAATGTGAGTGTTGATGTCGATGCTATCATTTATTACCATGTCACCGATGCCTGCCGTGCGGTAGTCGAAGTTGAGGACTATGAAGGGGCGACAGCGCTTATCGCCCAGACAACACTCCGGGATGTCCTAGGCCAGAACGAGCTGGATACCATACTTTCTGACCGCGAGACCCTCAACCATAAGATCCAGGAAGAGATTAAAGGAGTCACCGAACCATGGGGGGTCAAAACGGATATCGTTACTATCCGGGACATCTCCCTTCCGGAAACCATGCAGCGGGCAATCGCACGCCAGGCCGAGGCGGAGCGGGAGAAACGGTCGCGCATCATCCTTGCCGAAGGAGAATTTCTGGCATCGGAACGGATGTGCGAAGCAGCCGGTCTGTATGGTAAAAGCCCGTATGCAATCAAGCTCCGCGAGTTCCAGACACTTACAGAAATCGCAAAAGAGCGCAACCTCATCGTTGTCACCAATAACTCCGATGGCCTTGGGACCGCAGTCGGGTGTGTGAAGGCACTCGACCGATGAGCGTGGCAAGAAAGGGATCCGGATCACGAACAATCCTCGGAGTGAAACGATCCCGCACCGGAAAAAAAACAACGATAGAGATTGAGCATTCACATGCGATGTGGAAGAAAGCATTATTCCTCATTTCACTTGGACTAATCATTCTTCTTGCCGTTGGAGTAATCGTAACCATCGGGCCTATGCCCATCACGATTGTTGAAGTCTATGGAATCCTGCTCAATACCGTTATTCCCGGGATGATATCTGCGACAAAATCCATGGAAAACGTGGTGTTGCAGATCCGCCTTCCGCGAATCGCTGGTGCAGTTATCGTCGGATTCGGCCTGGCCATCTGTGGTTGTGTCATGCAGGCGGTACTGAAAAACCCGCTTGCCAGCCCGTTCACCCTCGGAATCTCCGCCGGCGCACAGTTCGGCGTATCGATTGCTGCAGTGTTCGGCATCACACTCCTTGGCGGGCCGTATATCCTGATCGGAAATGCATTTGTATTTGCCCTCATCTGTTCAGGCATCATCATAGGTCTTTCGGGACTCAAAGGAGCAACATCCGAGACCATGATCCTTGCCGGCATTGCCCTGAACTACTTGTTCCAGGCAACGAACCAGATCTTCAATTACATTGCCAATGAAGAGCAGCGAACCCTCATGTCCGTGTGGGGCATGGGCAGCATCTCCGGTCTCAACTGGCACAGCCTCGCCATAATGTTCGTGGTATCAGCCATCTGCATTCCGCTCCTGTACAGTAAGGCCTGGGACCTAAACCTGATGACCGTTGGTGACGAGAGTGCCAAGAGCATGGGAGTGGATGCAGACCATGTCCGGATCTTCATCATGGTGGTGTCGAGTCTCCTAGTAGCAGTTATTGTCGCATTTGTCGGCGTGATTGGGTTTGTGGGCCTTGTTGCTCCTCACATCGTGCGGATGCTGATTGGCGCCGATCACCGGTACCTTATCCCTGCTGCCGGAGGTGTCGGGGCATTGCTTCTCCTGCTTGCTGATGTAATATCCGTTAACCTTCTCTCACCGACCGTGATTCCAATCGGTACAGTTATGGCATTGATTGGTGTGCCGTTCTTCCTCTACCTGATCCTCAGGGGAAAACGACAGGAGTACTGGTCATGATCATTAAACTGTCATTAAAAAACCTGAGTTTTGGTTATACCAGTACGGAGATCCTCCACAACATGACTCTCGATATCGGGGACGGCCAGATCGTCAGTATTGTCGGGCCCAACGGTTCGGGAAAATCAACACTCATTAAATGTATTGACCGTATCCTCACCCCAAAGGCCGGTAGTATTCTCATCAACCGCCGGGAACTTACAACCATGGATCGCATGGAACTCGCCCGGAATGTTTCCTATGTCCCCCAGAATTCGGTCCGGGTCTTCCCTAACTCAGTCTTTGAAGTCGTTCTCATGGGAAGGCGCCCTCATCTCGGCTGGAGAGGTGATTCCTTTGATGAGGAGAAAGTCTGGGAGGTTCTCCAGCTTCTCGGGATTGAGAACCTGGCACTCTCACCATTTAACCAGATATCCGGAGGCCAGCAGCAAAAAGTACTCATTGCCCGGGCTCTTGCACAGGATACGGGCGTAATCCTGCTGGATGAACCTACGAGCAATCTCGACATCTGGCACCAGATCGATGTGATGGAGATCATCAGGTCGCTGATGCATAAGCAGGATCTGACTGCACTTATCGCAATTCATGATCTGAACATGGCTGCACGGTACTCTGATGCAGTTGTCATGATGAAACGGGGCAGGATAGTTGCAGCCGGAAAACCGGACATGGTGCTGACAACGGAGAACCTCTCCTCCGTGTATGGGATACAGGCAAATGTCCGTATGATAAATGACGTCCCATATATTATCCCTCTGGCACGGATTCCGGTGAAACCCGGGATAGGCATTCAGCGGAAAAATCCGCATCATGCAGATGCAATCCCTCCGGGATAAAACACAATATACAGAGGGAAAATTTTCCAGAGTAACCCGGCAAAGGTATTGTAGATTTGTTTAAGATAATAGCAATAAATGTTAAAAAAAATCGTTTCGATCATATTAATTTCTACCAGCCCCCACTTTTTTCCATGAGAGAACTGAAGGTAATTATTCACTCTGCATTATCCCTGATCCTTGTCGCGGTTTTCCTTACATCAGCAGGATGTATGTCAGCAGCAAGCCACGCACCACCTCAGGAATCGGCATCGCAACGGACAATCACGGATAGTTCCGGGCGAATGGTAACAATTCCCACGGAGGTAACAAAAACCATCTGTGCTTCAGGAGGTACCTGTGTCAGGTACCTGACATATATGAATTCCGCCAGGACCCTGGTCGCTGTTGAGCATGGAGAGCGGCTGAACCTTACAACCGGCGACAGCAGGGCGTATGTCTGGGCTAATCCCGGTTTTGCCCTAATTCCATCAACCGGATCCTCGCGGGGGGTTTCAATTAACCTGGAACAGGTGATTACCCTGAACCCGGAAATAATCCTCACAATGGGAACGATTACCAACCAGTCTGCGGACGGGCTGTCATCTGCCGATACCATGCAGGCAAAAACCGGGATTCCGGTAATCACTCTTGCATCCGGATCGTTTCAGGATGAAACCAGCAAAACTGAACTGTACGCAAGCTGGAGGCTCATGGGACGCATCCTCAATAAGGAAGACAGAGCAGAGAAACTGATTGCTTATTGCGATGCAACGATTGCAGATCTTGAAAAACGTACGCGGGATATTCCTGAATCACAACAGAGGTCTGCATATATCGGCGGCCTCTCGCACGGCGGGGCTCACGGGTTCATGTCAACGCAATCGGAATATATGCCGTTTATCTGGAACCATGTCAGGAATGCTGCTGCAGGGTCCGGAATCCAGAATGCTGACTTTTCCAAAGAAGGGCTCCTCTATGCGGACCCGGATGTCATCTTCATCGATGCCGGAACCCTCGGGGTAACAACCGGGATCGGGGGCTTTGAAGAAATCAAGAGTCCGGTATATGCAGATATGAAAGCGGTGAAAAGCGGGAATGTGTACGCTACCCTTCCCTACACGGGTCGATCCACCAATCTTGAAACCCAGCTCGTCGATGCATATTATATTGGCAAAATAATGTATCCCGACCGGTTTTCAGATATCGATCCAAAAGTAAAAGCCGATGAGATTTACACGATGTTTGTCGGGGTCCCGGTCTTTGAAAAACTCAATGCGAACTGCGATAACCTGGCTTTCGGGCGTGTTCCGCTGAAGTAAAAATGGAGAGGGATTTGAAGGTTTTCTTGGAGGAATCTGGGACCCGGACGAAGGGATGCAGGTTATGGCATTCACACTAACATGGATTTTTTTCAATTCAGGGTGCAATGAGTAATTCCCGGCATAAAACAAAAAAACAATATCACACAAAGAATTAAAAATAGAATACTTTTTTAAGAGAACTTCTGAATATTTTATTCATGCGTAAGACTGCTCATCAGGATCTTGTTTTTCCCGTATTGGGGATCCTTCTCATTCTTCTGGCTATAGCCGGTTGCATCCAGAATGATGTCCATACCGGCGATTCCGCAGTATCCACATCTCCATTGGTAATAACAGATGCATATGGGCGAGCTGTCACGATACCTGAAGATATCAATCGAGTCGTCTGTTCGGCCGGCGGACCCTGTGTCCGGTATATTGTATACCTTGATGCAGCCGACACCTTGGTCGGAGTTGATAGCGGAGACCATCCAGATTCGTCAGCATCCTCACGCGACACCCGCTCATATACACTTGCAAATCCGCAGTTTGCAGCGCTTCCGGTTCTCAGCTCGGCAAGCGGTAGTGCGAATATCGAGACGTTTGTGACTGCGAAACCCCAGGTGATCTTCATGATGGGATCAGCAACAAACATGACGGGAGAAACGACCTCCCCTGCGGACGCTTTGGAGGAGCGGACAGGAATTCCGGTCATTGCCATCCCCCAAGGGTCATATACGACACCGGAGGGGAGAGCGGAATTATACTCTTCCTACCGGATTATCGGCAAAGCCCTTGGAAGGCAAGACCGGGCAGAGAAACTGTCGCAGTATATCGAGACTACGATCACAGATCTTGAACGGAGAACGCAAGACATCCCGGAATCAGAGCAGAAGACCGCATACATCGGGGGCCTTTCCTATGGAGGATCACACGGGCTTATGTCAACCCAGACATCATACCCGCCATTCCTGTGGACACATGTCAAGAACATTGCAAACGGGACGGTGACTCAGACAACAACCTATTCCAAAGAGTCGCTCATCTATGCTGATCCAGATTTTATCTTCATCGATGCCGGGACACTTGGCGTCACAAGTGAGATTGGAGGTTTCGAGGATATCAGGAGCCCGGTCTTTGCTGAACTCAAAGCAGTAAAGAGCGGGAATGTTTATGCAACGCTTCCCTACAATTACCGGAGTTCTAACCTTGATACGATCCTCGCTGATGCCTATTTCGTTGGTAAGACCGTTTACCCGGAACGGTTTTCTGACATCAATCCGGAAAAAAAAGCAGATGAGATTTATTCCATGTTTGTGAATAAACCGGTTTTCAGGGAAATCAACGCGAACTGCAACAATCTCGGATTCACCCGGTTCTCCGGCTCAGGGAGCTGAACTTCAGTGGGTATTGAAGCCGTTTTCATCCGATATGCCAGGTTGTCTGTTTCAGACCGGTTGGAATTACCTTCCCATCAGAGCATTGAGCTAAGGAAAACTCCCAACGGACGCGTACCATGACACTTCCCGCTGTGGATGGAAATGCCGAACTTCGGTTGTACGCTCATCCCATTGGGTGGATTTTGGAAAGATACAAGGCTGTGCAGCAGGGGGTGCATCTCCTTTCCTATTACAGCCATGGGTTCAAGAGATACCTTTTTGCCCTCCTTGTCATGAGCATTCTCCTCGGCATTCTGGAGACATTCCAGATCGTTCTCCTCTACCCGATCATGAATGCCACGATCGATTTCCAGGGGCCACAGATTGCAATGTTTGAGCCTTTCTATGATGCTGCCCGTGATCTTATCCACCTTCCCGATATCGTGCTCTTCTCCCTCCTCTTCATCCTGTTGGTTTCGATGACATTCGTTTTATCGCTGATTTACCGCTACACTTCAATTTATGTGACAAAGAACGTCATAACAACGACAAAACGCAAGATATTCGATCGGCTGATCAGCAATGATTACCACTTTTTTGTGATAAACAAGAGGGGCGATATCATCTATAATGTCGTGACCGCCCCGGCAGAGGTGCGTCATTTCCTGAACACATCAACCAGCATGCTCTCAGAGGGTATCATTGTCATCACCATTATCATCACAATGCTCTTCATCTCATCAACTGCCGTCATCATTCTCCTCACCGGGGGGATCGTCTTTATCCTTCTTGTCCGGTATATCGGAAACAAGGTGGCGTTCCGGCTCGGCCGGCTGCAGATGAAGTCGATGCGGGCAGAGAACGAGGTTATCAGCGGTTATCTCTCGGGACTCAGGCAGATCCGATCCGTCTCTGGTGACGAATACTGGCGAAAAAAATACGATATTGCTCTTGATGAGTACTGGAACCGTTTCATCGGGCTCAGTTTCTTCCGGATCATTCCCTCAGCGATTCTGCAGTTCCTTTTTCTTGTCAGTATTGCCGTGCTCGTTATTGCCCTCTATTACCTGTATCAGGAACGGTTCCTGTTCATAATTCCCATCATGGGTGCGTTTGTTTTTTCCGCGCTGAAAGTCATCCCGCGGCTTGCCGGCCTGAGCAACGAGTATATGGAGATGATGGATCAGTGGCCTAACCTTGATACCATCCATAACTTCCTCAACGATACGAGATATCACACGGTCAGGAACGGAACGCGGGTCTTTTCCAGCCTCAAAGCCGATATCATCTTTGAGAAGGTAACCTTCTCGTACTATACTGACCAGCGGCTGCTCGATGACATCTGCCTCACGATAAGATACAATAAGGTTACAGCACTCGTGGGACACTCAGGATCGGGCAAATCGACGATCGTCTCCCTTCTTTTGCGATACTACGATGTCAAGGGGGGGAAAATCTCAATAGATGGCAATGACATCAGGGAATATGATAAAACCACATTTCTAAAAAAGATCGGATATGTAAGCCAGGATACGTTCATCTTCAACACAACAATCCGTGAGAACATTGTCTTTGGCGGAGATTATTCCGAGGAGGATATGATAGCAGCAGCAAAAAAAGCAAATATCCATGCATTCGTAGCCGGACTCCCAAAAGGGTATGACAGTATCGTGGGTGACCAAGGCATCAAGCTCTCGGGGGGAGAGAAACAACGGGTTGCAATTGCCCGTGCCCTTGTGAGGAGGCCGGAATTTCTCGTTCTTGATGAAGCCACGAGCAATCTCGACAATGAATCTGAGGCAATTGTCCAGGAATCCATCAACCGGATCTCAGAGAATATCACGACATTCATCATCGCCCACCGGCTCTCGACCATCCGGAAGGCAGATACAATCTATGTTATGAGCAAAGGCAGGATCGTAGAGAGCGGGAATCACGAGCAGCTGATGGCGAAGGAGGGCAAATATTATGAGTTATATGAAACCGAAGGGTAAGATGGGTGAAGATTATGAGTGGTTCTGCAGATGTACAAAACTTTCAGCCGGACATACCAGAACACTCATCAAATATTCAGGTGAAACCTGATACCGGACATTCCCCCATGAACGCTGTTGAAGCAACCGGACTGAAAAAAACCTTCGGCACCCATACTGCTGTTGACAATGTCAGCCTCACCATCCCTGAAGGTGACATCTTCGGATTTCTCGGCCCGAATGGTGCAGGAAAGACAACCACGATCCGGATGTTGACCGGTGTGCTCGTACCGGATAGCGGTACGGTCAGGATCTTCGGGACGGATGTCCATGATGATCCGATTGCCGCCAAACTGAAGATGGGAGTAATTCCCGAAAACGGCACAGTATACAGCGATCTGACGGCACGCCAGAATATTCTCCTGACTGCCAAGTTCTTTGGGATGGAACAGGCTGTCCGCGAGAAACGGGCAGACGAGATCCTGGATCAACTCAGGCTGGCAGATCGCAAAGACGAACTGGTCCGGACATTTTCCAAGGGGATGCGCCAGCGGATCAGCATCGCTTGCGCTATCGTCCCTATGCCCCCGCTCCTGATTCTCGATGAACCGACAACCGGCCTGGACGTGTACAGCCGCCGCCTTGTTCTTGATACCGTCCGGCAGATGAACCGGGAAGGCAGCACAATCCTTCTTACCACGCACAATCTCGAGGAAGCAAATGCACTCTGTTCGATGGTTTCGATTATCAACAGCGGCAGGATCGTGGCAACCGGGAGTCCGGAAAAACTGAAACGTACCTATACGCAATCGAGGTATATCGAGATAGCATTCGAACAGGATATCAATCCGGATCTTTTCCATGATCCTTGTATAACAAGAGCGGAATCCTGGGGCGACAAGTGGCGGATTTCCACCAGTGATCCGGACCGTGCCGTGAAGCACCTTGTTTCCATGGCAGAACAAGAGCATCTCACCATTGTGTCAATAACCACGCCGAACCCGACACTTGAAGATGCCTTCGTAAAAATGACCGGAGGGATGTAATACCATGGACTGGAGCCTGTTTCTCAGAAGCATCCTGGTCATTACCGAGAAGAACATGCGGATTTATTATTTTAAGGGGCCGGTTGTCATCTTCGGCCTGCTCTTTCCCCTCATTATGTTCCTGACATTCTTTATTGGCCGTGACCTCGACCTGGTCCTCTTTTTCCCGGGGTTCCTGGGCATGATGCTCTTCTTCACGGCATCCTCGGTCGGTCCGCTCATCACCCCCTGGGAGAAACGGGAGAAAACCTACGAGCGGCTCGTCTCCCTTCCGGTCATCCTGGAGAGTATCATTATCGGTGACATCATGGCAGGGGCGATTTTTGGCGTTGCTATTACGACAATCGTTTTTGTGACTTGTACACTGTTCCTTCCTCTCGGGATTCAGAATGTTGCCCTCCTCTTTCTCTCGTTTGTGATCGGGTCGGTAACATTCGCGGCGCTTGGCACCCTCCTTGCCTCGCCGACAACGGACAACCCCTCGAACATCATGATGCTCTCAAGTCTGGTACGTCTCCCACTCATCTTTATATCAGGGATCTTTATCCCGCTCAGCCAGCTGACCGGGGGGTTATTCATCCTTACCTCGCTCTCACCGCTTACCTACCTGGTTGACCTGTTCCATGCCGCATTGAACGGAGATGCCGTTTACCCGCCCTGGGTCGATCTGGTTGTTCTTCTCGCGATCATTATGGTGTTTGTCTGTGCGGCAAAGATAATTCAGCAGCACAACCTGATGAAGGGAGTCTGAGGGAAGAGGCCAAACAAGACAGAGCAAAACCGGTCCGGCTGATGGCCCCATGATATGCGGCAGCAGGAGCCTGCGTTGTTCCGGCGGCTATACGACTTCAAAACAAATTGCTTATAACATATGATGAAAAAATATCAAAATTGCAACGAGTAAAAAAAAAATTCTTATACGTAATA
>JAAZNH010000202.1 GCA_012798365.1 Methanomicrobiales archaeon
CGATCATCGCAGCCCATGACCCGCCCTACATGGCAACCGCCGCCGCTGCCTACCCGCAGGACCTTTTCAAGAAAGTCCACAAGGCGCTCACCTTCCGCGGCCCGACCTTCATCCATATCCTTGCTCCATGCCCGCCGGGCTGGCGGTACTCGACCGAGAAGACCGTTGAGATGGGCAAACTCGCCGTCAAATCCGGCATGTGGGTCCTGTACGAGCGCGAATATGGCAAGGTCACCATCGGCCCACAGTCAAAGGCGGCGATGAAAAAGCCGATCCCGCTCGAGGACTATCTCGCCCCGCAGGGCCGGTTCAAGGGCATTGACAAAAAGAATGTCGAGATCCTCCGGCAGCGGATCGCGAACAATTATGCAAAACTCGCAGCCGAGGAGGCACAGCCATGAAGAAGATCGCGACCGGCAACAAGGCCGTTGCCGAGGCAGTAAAACAGGTTGTGCCGACCGTTGTCGCGGCATACCCCATCACGCCGCAGACCGAGGTCGTGGAACAGGTTGCCGAGTTTGTGACCAGCGGCGAATTGAAAAGCCGGTACATTGCCGTCGAGAGTGAACACTCGGCAATGGCAGCCTGTATCGGGGCGGCCATCACCGGGGTCCGGACATTCACAGCAACGAGCTCCCACGGGCTCCTCTACATGCACGAGATGACCAACTGGGCCGCCGGTGCACGGCTTCCCATTGTCATGGCCAACATCAACCGCTCGCTCGGGCCCGGCTGGAACATCTGGGCAGAACACACCGATGCCCTGCAGGAGCGGGACACCGGCTGGCTGCAGGTCTATGTCAGCACCGTGCAGGAAGCCTACGATGCAACCATCATGGCATTCCGGATTGCGGAGCACCAGGACGTGCTCCTCCCGGTCATGGTGAACCTGGACGGTTTCCTCCTCTCCCATATTATGCAGCCGCTTGATACCCTCGAAACGGGCGACTTTATCCCGCCCATTCACCTCCCGCACGCGATCGATGTCGAGAATCCGGCAGCCTACGGCGGGCTGACCGGGCCGGACCAGCATTTCCTGATGCGCTGGGATATCGAGCGCTCGATCCGCGACTCGGCAAAGGTCATTGCAGAGACCGAGAAGGAGTTTGCAAAACGGTTCGGCAGGAAATACGGGTTTTGCGAGAACTACCACTGCGATGATGCCGATGTCATCATCGTTGCCATGGGAACGCTCGGGAAAGAGGCTGAAGTGGCAGTTGACCTGCTCCGCAAGGAGGGCGTCAAAGCCGGTAGCCTGCGGATCCGCTGGCTCCGCCCGTTCCCGGACCTTTCCCTCCTGAAAGGAAAGCAGGTTGTTGTCATCGACCGCGACTACTCGTTTGGCCGCGGGGGCATCCTCGCAACCGAGATCGTTGCCCAGACAAAGGAAGATGTCTACAGTGTCATTGCCGGTCTCGGCGGCCAGGAAGTGACATACGAGGACATTGCGGGTTTTGTCCGGAATCGTGCCATAGGAAATGAGTTGTGGTTCGGGGTGAACGCCCATGTTTGAGATCCGTATCCACTCCCGGGGCGGCCAGGGCGGCGTAACGGCTGCAAGGCTCCTTGCCCTTGCAGCAATCCATGACGGGAAGTACGCAACCGCAGCCCCGTTCTACGGGGCCGAGCGCCGGGGCGCACCGATCGTCTCGTTTGTCCGGATCGATGACAAACCGATCCGGGTGTACAGCCAGATTAAAAAGCCGGACATGGTTGTTGTCCTGGATGCAAGTGTCATGGATGTGGTCGATGTCCTGCAGGGGCTCAAGGCCGGCGGCAAAGTCCTGGTCAACAGCCAGCAGAAGAAGGAGTTTTCCGGGTTCAGTTCCAGCCATGTGGACCTGACCGGCATCGCGCTGAAACAGAACCTCGTGGTTTCGGGAAGCCCGATCCTCAACACCCCGGTCATCGGGGCCCTTGCAAAGATGGGCATCGTCTCGGCCGGTTCGGCAAAGACTGCAATCCAGGAGATGTTTTCCGATGAGCGCAATGTCAGGGCTGCCGAGGCAGCGTACCAGGAGATGAGCGCATGAGTACAGAGAAACGGGTCCGCCTTGCCATGAGCAGGCCCATGGAAGGAGCCTGCGGGAAGACCGGCACCTGGCGGGTTTTCCAGCCGGTCGTGGACCGGAAGAAGTGCAATGCCTGCGGGCTGTGTGCAGGCTACTGCCCGGACGCGGCCATCAACGATGACCTGGTAATCGACCTCGCGTACTGCAAGGGCTGCGGGATCTGTGCCAACGAGTGCCCGAAAAAGGCAATCACGATGGTACGGGAAGAGAAATAATCCCCGCTTTTTCCCTTCATATGGCGGGCGAATTCTTATTTTTATGACGTGAATTTAATTTCACAACCTTTTTTTATCCCTATCCCGAATATCAGCGTCTGAGGATGACCTGATGAACCGGACATTTTTTGGCGATACGCGGGACCTGTTCAAATACGACCTTGTCCGCCATGTCATGAAAGCTCTGGGATCCTTTGACAGTTTTACCTTTATTCCCATGCTGTCGGAGGATGCGGAGAAGAGCGGGGGAAAAGGCGCTACAAGGGATCTTGAGAAGGCTGCCCGGGCCGGCAAGGCGGGAAGCCAGAACCGGGATCTCCTGACCCACATGTACCGGCTGCAGGAGATCGAAAGCGACCTTGAATACTTCCAGATGATCCACGCCTACTTCAAAAAGGAGAATATCCTGGTTGATATCCTGCACAAGAAACCGTTTTCCCACAAGAACCGGTCAGATTATTTCGAGAGTGTTCTTTCCCGTTTCCCGAAAAAGTCCCTGATCTTCCTTGACCCGGACATTGGTCTTGAGGAGGCAAAGCCGTCAAAAAAGCATCTCCTCTTTGACGAAGTGGAGAAGATCTTCTCCCGCATGGATGCCCGGTCGGTCCTGATGATCTACCAGCATTTCCCGCGGGAAAAACACGAGGGGTATGTCAGGCGACGGTGTGCCGAACTTTATCAGCTGACAGGTGCACACCCGATCACGATCACGGATAACGAAGTCATCTTCTTCTTCCTCGCGCGGGAGGGCCGGCTGTACGACCAGCTGGAAGAAGTGCTTGCGCGGTACGCCGACACCTACCCGCTCCTTGAGTCGTCCGGTTGCCCATAACACCATTTTTTCCCTGCCGGCCAGCTGGCGGAGGCAGGGGCCATGGCGGTTCAGGGCGTTTTGAGCTCGTCCTTTGCCATATATTCGAGATCAAACCGGTAGAAATGGGTGAACCGGCAGTTCCGGCACCGGACCGTGAGATGCCGGGAGCTGACGATAAGGTCATGCGGGCCGGTGACCTTGCAGTTCCGGCAGGTGGCCTCCTCGATGAGTTCCCAGACCGGGTACTTCCCGATCTTCGTGAGGATCCCGGCAGCGTCAATATCCTCGCTCCGCGGTACAAAAACCCGGGTTGCCCCGCAGTTGTCGCAGGCAACCTGTGCCTGGTTGGGGACTGCCTTGATGATCTGGTCAGCGTTTTTTTTGCAGTGATAACAGTCCGTGCGGTATCGGGTGAAGATGAACCGGTCGCTCATGAAAGATAGTCATAACGCACAAAGGTCATTAACCTGTTGCATGGACTTGCGGGAATGTTCTCTGTTGCAGGAACTTTGGGGGGAAGAACGCCGGCGGGATGAACCCTCATTGGATTACCGCACCGTGGATTACCCAGGATAGCGATGAATGACCCCGTAATGCCGTGCTGGTCCGGGGGCTGGAACTGAACGGTCACCAGTCCGGTAATCCCGTAAACGGGAAAAAACTCAAAAAATATCCGGTATTTTCCACTCTTACCAGAATTCTACGCCCCGTGGCGGAAAACAACGGCGGAGCATGGAGTAAATTTAATTATACGACAGATTCAAACTAGTAACCATGAAGAAATTCTTCGGACTCGTAATCCTTGTAATCCTGCTGGTGGCGGCAAGCGGCTGTACCCAGCCGGCAGCTACCCCGACGGTTACCACGGTTGCAACACCGGCACCCACGGCAGAAGTGACTGCCGCCCCGACTGCGGAGGCCACGATGCCCCCGGCAACCGCTGAAGAGACCGCAGCTCCCACGGCTGTTGCAACCCCCGAAGCCACCACGGCTGCCCCGGATGCCACTGCAACCGTTGCAGCAACCACCAAGGTGACCCCGAAGGTAATC
>JAAZNH010000203.1 GCA_012798365.1 Methanomicrobiales archaeon
ACCAGATGGTTGTTCCTCCACCGTAGGACCCAGATATATTTGTCTTCGAAGAACCAGATGGTTGTTCCTCCACCGTAGGACCCAGATATATTTGTCTTCGAAGAACCAGATGGTTGTTCCTCCACCGTAGGACCCAGATATATTTGTCTTCGAAGAACCAGATGGTTGTTCCTCCTCCGTAGGGCCCACCTATATTTGCCTTCGAAGAACCAGATGGTTGTTCCTCCACCGTAGGACCCACTCATATTTTTCTTCGAAGAACCTGATGGTTGTTCCTCCTCCGTAGGGCCCACTCATATTTTTCTTCGAAGAACCTGATGGTTCTTCTCGTGTCTCATCTCTGATGAGATTCGACACCTCCAAAATCCGGGCCCGTAATAGGCCCGGTTGTACGAGTTTTGCCTCATCCCCCCATTTGGCAGAGACCATGTTATGGGAAAATGAGGTAACAGACCCGGGACAAATCACAATTTTCAGGTGGAAAACCATGAGGCACTATGTAGCAATGTTACAAGGGCCGTTAAGCGTATGAACCCGTGTTCCTGTAAAGGGGGGAGGCAAAAGGGCGATCCTGCAGGGTGTTACCGGCCCGCAATCCGAAACCATCGGAAATTCCTCTTGATCATGCACTGTTCGTACACCGATTTTTTTTAATAAAAAGACCGGACAGTACCCCAATTTTTTTTAAGATCAGGAAAACGAAAACAAAAAAATTATTTCTGGACTGCGCCCTTATTGGCCTGCCCAACGGTTGCGGCATACCGGGCAAGGACGCCGGTAAGCGGCTTTACCGGTGCTTTCCATGCTTTTTTCCGCTTTGTAATCTCGGCATCGGAAACCAGCAGGTCAAGGGTCTTTGCATGAAGATCCAGCCTGATTGAATCATTTTCCTTTACAAATGCCAGCGGTCCCCCGATTGCCGCTTCCGGTGCAATATGACCGATACAGGGGCCGCGGGTGCCCCCGGAGAACCGTCCGTCCGTGAGGAGGACCACTTTCTTGTATCCCAGGCCGACTATTGCAGAAGTCGGGGAGAGCATCTCCGGCATGCCGGGCGCACCTTTAGGCCCTTCATACCGGACGATTACAACATCGCCTTCTTTGATCTTTCTTCCCAGGATCGCTTTCATGGCAGCCTCTTCACCATCAAAAACCCGGGCCGGACCGGTGTGTTTCCAGACCTCTTTTGCAACCCCGGCGCTTTTCACAACCGCACCATCGGGGGCAAGGGATCCGGAAAGAATCCTGAGGCCTCCGGCAGCATTGATGGGTTTACTCAAAGGCCGGATTACCTCCGCGTTTTTCACAACCGCATTCTTTGCAATGTCCAGCACCTTTTTCCCGGATACCGTCGGGCAGTTGTCCAGGAGTTTCTGCAGCTGGTGGAACACTGCGGGAATACCGCCGGAGCGGTGGAGGGTCTGCATGGAATGTGGTCCGGAGGGCTGCATGTAACAGATGTGCGGAACCTCTTCAGCAAGCGAACTGAAATCCTCAAGCGATAACGGCACTTCAGCTTCCGTTGCGATTGCCATCAGGTGAAGGACCGTGTTCGTCGATCCACCAAGGGCCATGTCAACGCGGATTGCATTGCGCAGGCTTTTTTTCGTGATGATGTCACGGGGTTTTACCTGTTTTTTGACAAGCGGAATGATCGCTTCTCCCGTTTCACGCGCAATGCGGAGCTTGCCGGCATCAACCGCAGGAGTAGCTGCACAGTGCGGGAGGGACATGCCCATTGCTTCAGTCATACAGGCCATGGTATTGGCCGTGTACAGTCCCTGGCAGCTGCCGCAGCCGGGCATGGCGCAGCATTCCAGCTCGGAGAGTGCTTTTTCGGTCATGTTGCCGGCTGCAACTTTTCCCACGCCCTCAAAGATATCAATGAGGGAGAGTTCCCTGCCATCCTGGAACCCTGACAGCATGGCTCCGCCGGTCAGGACAATAGAGGGGATGTTTGTCCGTGCAGCTGCCATCAGCATGCCCGGAACAATTTTATCGCAGGTGCCAACACAGACCAGGCCATCGAACCGGTGCGACTGTACCATCAGTTCAATCGAGTCTGCAATATTTTCCCGTGAGGGAAGGGAGTAGCGCATCCCCTCATGGCCCATCGCGATGCCATCACAGATACCGATTACCCCGAATTCAAACGGGACTCCCCCGGCTGCCGCAATACCTTCCCTGACCTTCTCGGAAAGCTGGCGGAGGTGGGTATGACCCGGGACGATTGTGTTGTAGGCATTGGCAATACCAATGAACGGCTGTTCCATCTCGCGGTCGGTAACCCCGAGCGAACGCAGGAGCGCCCGGTTGGGCGCCCGCTTGTATCCTTTCTTGACCTCATCACTTCTCATGAAAAGCCACCGTATGGTTAGTGTTAGATTTGCAGTCCAACAATTTTATGGCTTTTATGCACCAGGGCCGGATCCCAACCGGAATCTGGTTCATCAGGTCCGGGAATACCGGGCAGCTGAATTGATAAACTCCTCTGCCAGTGCCCGGGTGAAATACGCATGCGTGTAACAGCCCAGCGCACTCCCTTCACAGATGCCGTCATTGCCGGAATCGATTCCCTTTCCCCGGGAAAGTTTCATTGAATACCGGACATCCGGATCCGGAACAAGTTTTGAATAATGGAATTCATGGCCGGCAAACGGGAGATCGTGGGAAAACAGTGGGGTCGTTCTGGATATTGATCCCCGGACATATCCGAGCGCCTGGATCTTTTTTGTCATCTCGGTATCGGCCGGTAAGATCCCGGTCATCCGGAAGGTCCGTTCAGACTGGACGTGGCGGGACAGGTACATGAGACCGCCGCATTCTCCGTACACCGGCAGCCCTTTTTTCACTTCGCGGGCCAGTTCCTGCGTGCAGGGCGAAGATTCAAGTGTGGGCAGGTGGAGCTCCGGGTAGCCGCCCCCGATATAGACTGCATCAACAGCGGGAAGATGATCCGTAAGCGGGCTGAAGAAGACGATGTCGGCACCCGCCCGGGCGAGGCGGTCGAGATTATCCTGGTAATAGAAACAGAATGCGCTGTCCCGCGCTACGCCGATACGGACGTTGTTTTCGTATGTATCCTGTTCCGGTTTCGGTAAAACGAGTGCAGGTGCCTGCCGGGCAACAGAAATAATTCCATCCAGATCGGCATGTTCTTCGATCACCGGGCCCGCCTGTTTCAGCACTGCCGATTCATGTGCCATCACAAGACCCAGGTGACGGCTGGAAAGACCCACGTTATCATTCCGGGGGATCCAGCCGAAATCCCGGACTGATGCTGAGGAAGCAATCATCTGTTTATGCCGGTCGCTGCCGATACGGTTGTAGATGACACCGGACAATGTTACTGCTGGATCAAATTCACGGAACCCGCGGATCAGGGCATGGATGCTGCGGGACATTCCTTTTACATCCGCAACAAGAATAACCGGAGCATTGAGGATCCGGGCCACGTGTGCTGTGCTGGAACAGTCAGTCCCGTCAAGGCCATCAAACATGCCCATGACACCTTCAATAATGGCAATGTCTGCACCACTAGTTGCCCGGTCAAATGTTTCAAGGCATCCTTCCTCACTCATCATGTACGGATCGAGATTCCGTGAAGTCCTTCCGCAGATCAGGGTATGATGGGATGGATCAATGAAATCCGGGCCCACCTTGAATGGCTGGACCGTCAGTCCCCGTGCAACAAGTGCTGCCATGATACCACTGGCAATTGTTGTCTTGCCGCACCCGCTGTGTGTCCCGGCAATGACAATACGGGGTGTGGTGATCATCAGGGACTCCCGCGGTTATCGGTAACGGGAGTCCCGTTCAGGTCCCGGACCGGAATTCTGCTGCCGCTTTCCCGGCCGTACGCCTCCACCCGCTGGCTGACGCGTTTCACCATGCCCGCCGTGGTCAGGATGAGTGAATCCTCTCCACGCAATGCCTTGAGGATGCATTTGTCAATAACGCCATAGGTAAAGCTGAGGGTGATTTTCTCTGTATCAGCCCGCTGTTTGGCCCGCGTTCCCATGGCACCGATGGCGATCTGCGCATGGGATGCGAGCCACCCCTGCAGCAGTGCATCTGGATCCGTGTCAGCATTGCAGACCGTAATGGATCCCGGCAGGGTGGGCTTTTTTGACTGTTCGAATAAGGCTTCGATGCAGTTCATCATATCAAGAACGGTCCGGGGTTTTTTCCCCTGCAGCGCATGCCCGCGGTTCTGCAGCTCGGTGTGGAGTTCAAGCAGCATCGGAAGGGAGAGGTGTGCCATGCGGACCGATTCCGGGTTGCCAAATGCAACTTCAGGGATGTCCTCCTGCAGGATTTTTCCCTTCAGCATCAGGATTGCCCGGTCAGCCCAGGGATAGGCAAGCTCGACATCATGGGTGGAGATGATGATCGTCTTTCCTTCATGGTTCAGCTCATCGCACAGCTCCATGATATCTTCCGAGCCCGAAGGGTCAAGGCCGCTTGTCGGCTCATCAAAGACCAGGACATCCGGGTCCATGGCAAGTACCCCGGCTATTGCCACGCGTTTTTTCTCTCCCCCGGATAGCTGGTGCGGGGGTCGGCGTTCGAACCCCTCGAGGCCTACATGCCGGAGAGCGCGGGAAACCGAATCCCTGACTTCTGCATCGGAACAGCCCAGGTTCGTCGGCCCGAAGGCAACATCCTGGTACACCGTGGGGGCGATGATCTGCCGGTCCGGGTTCTGGAGGACAAAACCGACCCGCTTGCGCAGGACCCGCAGCGAAGCACGATCGTACTGGATTGGCTGGTTGTCAAAGAGCATCATGCCGGAATCCGGCCGGGTCATCCCGTTGAACATGGTCAGGAGCGTGGACTTTCCCGCTCCGTTCGGGCCGACAAGGGCAATCTTCTCTTTTTTCCGGCTGTGAAAACTGATGCCCCGGATCGCCTCCATCCCCCGCGGGTACCGGTACCGGATATCCCTTGCTTCAAGAATGATGCTGCTCATGAGTCACACCTGCAATAAGGAAAACCTGCCGGCACAGATGACGATACCGGCAGAGGCGGCAAGAAACACTGCTGCTGCAAGACAGGGAACAAGTTCAACGGGACGGTTCTCGCCCAAAAGGGCAAATCTCCCATCATAACACCGTGCGTCCATGGCATGGATAAGGTCATCACCGGCATCCCAGCTTGCGATGAATGCTGCACCGCACAATGTGGCAAATGACTGGATGGATTCGCGATATGCCGAATACCCAAGGCGCATTACCTGTGCCTGGTATACCTGGACAACCTGGTCCATCAGGATAAAGATGGTCCGGTAGATGATCATCATCAGGTCGATAACCGGTTCCGGCACCCGGCACTGGCGGAATGCCGTGAAGATATCCGTCATGGGCGTGGTCAGGGAAATAAAGCAGAGCGCCGACATCCCTCCCATAACCCTGCAGAAAACAAAAAAACCTTCGTTGATGCTCTCTTTTGTTATCGAAAATGCAAGTCCTGGAAAAACGTCCCAGTGCCACAGGACATTCTGGCCTCCGGTGATAAGAATAATCCCGGCAACGCTCATGACTGCAAAGCCGGCCGGGAGGATAAACAATTCTGCATACGTTGCCGGGGGAACGCGTGCAAGGATGATGATTGCAGCACTGAGGATTACCGCAATAAACAGGGGCGGGACAAATCCGGAGGAGGCAAGACAGAGGATGATTGCCCCGATGCCGGTACAGAGTTTGAGGTAGGTATTGATCTCCCGGAGCCCGTTTTCCTGGGCAATGTCTTCCAGCAGTTCCTCAAACATGCACGTACCTTTTGATGCAACGACGGATTATGCTTTGTTTTTCTGTCCCAGCCAGTACCCAAATACGCCGCCGACAAGGATTCCGCCAATCGCGGCCTGCAGGGCAAAGAGGCACGCTTCAATCTCGCCGCTGGGGGGTTCCCACTGGGGCACGAGAGGAGTGAAACTTTCAAGCGATCTCCCGGACAGTTCGCCGATGAGATTTGAACCCACATTGTCAGAACCGGCAAATTCCGCACCCGGGACTGCTGATTGAATAAACAGGAAGAGTGCGCAGAATGCAACTATTGCAAGAACCGCCAGGACTTCCAGGGAGTAGCGGAATTTCATTCCATCTCACCCCGGGCTTTGAGGATCCTCTCTTCAGAAAACACCTTCAGCCGGATGAGGATATCCGGTTTGAGCGCAATGATGTACTTGAAGACGAGCGCAAGGACAATTCCTTCAACAATAGCAAGGGGTACCTGGGTAACGGCAAAAATCCCGAGGAACAGGATAAACGAGCCGGCGAATCCCCCGGTCTCTGCCGGGTAGGCAAGGGCAAGCTGGAGGGATGTCGTGACATACGTGACCATATCGGCGACCGCAGTTGCAAGAAATACGGTGAGGAAGATGTCTGCCCTTGTGTCGCGGAGGACCCGGTATATTGCATAACCGGCAAGAGGGCCGATGATTCCCATGGAAACGATATTTGCACCAAGGACAGAGAGTCCCCCATGGGCAAGGAACAGGCTCTGGAACAGGAGGACGATCGAACAGACAACTGCCGTTATCCATGGTCCGAACGAGATGGTGGAGAGGCCGGTTCCGGTGGGATGGGAGCAGCTTCCGGTCACTGACGGGAGCTTCAGGGATGAAAGGATAAAAATAAACCCGCCGGTCACTCCCAGGAGGGGTAGTGCCTCGCGATCAGCAGCAAGGATTTTTTTCAACTGGTATATTCCAAAAATGACGCAGGGCAGGGCGACAATCCACCATACCAGGCACCATTGCAGGGGGAGGAATCCTTCCATAATATGCATACGATCACATCACGCTTTCAACGAAAATTAATTTGTTTTAACTCCATTGAATTTGCATACAAACGTGGTTGCTGTCGCTATTAATACCTTATTACAGGAGAAAAAAAATCAGGCTGAAGCGTGTTTACGCTTCTCCAGCCATTCGGACAACTGCCCGATTACCGAAAGAACTGCCGGCATAACGAAGATTGCGCCAGTGAGCGAGAAACCGACTGCAATGAGAGTGGAAATGCCAAAATTGCTGATGATGGGGAAGGTTGCAAGGCAGAGTGCAGAGAAACCAAAGAAGGTTGCAAGGCCGGATACTGTAATCGCGGTCCCGATCTTCTGGACACTCTCCTGGATTGCGGCAATGGGATCATGCAGCCGCTCTTCTTCTTCTGCATAGCGTTCCATGACAAGGATGGTATATTCCGCTGCAACACCGATGGTCATTGATCCCAGGGTGGCCGTGAGCGGGTTATACGTGAGGCCGATGATATACATCATAACCGCATTCCAGCCGACAATGAATACGATGGGGATGATCGGTGAGACTGCGTGAAGGTGCCGGTACACGATGATGAGGAATGCAAAGACAAAGATGAACCCGAGAATGGTCATGGTGTCCTTGGATTCCGACATCGCACCCAGCAGGCTGGTCATCAGTTCAAAGTTACCTGTCGGCACGACGGAGATCCCGATCGGGGGTTCGATGAACTCGATATCGTTTTTCACCTGCTCCTTCAGGCTGTTCTGCTGGTCCATTGAGAGGTCGATGGTACTGAACCGGATAAGCCCGCACATGGAATCGGCAAGTACGGTCTTTTTGGTCTCTTCAGGAATCCTCTCAATGATATGGTCAACCTCGGCCTGGGTCTCCGGCATGACTCCGCCGTTATACTCGATGACGTAGGTTGCAATACTGTTAGCACCGGTAATCTCCGGGTGATGCGAGAGGGAATAGTCCTGGTATTCCTTCATCCATCGTATCGTCTCAAGGTCAGTGAGCCGGGATCCCTGGACCAGCAGGTCGGCAGTGCTGGTTGCGCCGATGACACGGGTTACTTTATCCATGTTGATCTTGGCCGGCATATCTGAAGGCACAAATGCATTTTCGCTGGATTCAACCGGAATTGTTGGATCAATCTGGAACCCGATCAGCGCAACCAGGGCCGCGATGAGAAGAACCGGAACCGGATTCTTTGCAATAAGGACGGAGGTATCGGTAAGGAACCGGGCATAGGAGAATGCTTCTTTCTTTTTAGTTCCGTTCCGGCTTTTTCCGGTATCGGTTATAATAGAATCACAGGCGTCTGTACCAACAGCGTAACACTGGCCTGTCTGCACCTTGGGCTGGTAATTCAGCAACAGGCCCAGGGTCGGCATCCCGATGCAGGAGACCCAGAAACAGGTATTGATGCCGATGATTGATACCACACCGAAAGACCGGATCATAGGAACGGTTGAAACATACATGGCCACAAAACCCATCGAGGTGGCAAGCATGGCATACATAACAGCGGGTCCTGTTCGCGTAACCGTTATGAAAACGGCATTTTCAAGGGATCCTTTTCGGGCCTCCTCATCGAAACGGGCATGGAACTGGATCGCGTAATCGATCCCAAGGCCGATGAGGACCGGGAAGGCCCCCACTACTGCCATGTTCAGGTTTATGCCAAACAGGCCCATGAGGCCCAGGGAAGTGACAAGACCAATTGCCACGAGAAGAACCGGCATGAAACGGTGGCGGACATAGGAGAAGAGGATGCCCATCGTTATGATCATGAGGATGAGGGCACCCCCGATGAGGATCCCCATATTACTCATCAGCCCGCTTGACATCTGCTGGGAAAATGCCGGGGAACCTGAAAGCTCCACTTTCACACCCGGTGGCGGGGATGACGATTTCACTACCGCATCGACATTATTCAGGATAGATTTCTGGACTTTTTCTGATAACCCGGGTGTCAGTTTTATCTGAACAAGGGTCAGGACATTGGAGGGATAAAGCAGGTTTTTTGTGCTTTGGGGGAGGCTGTTGACTATCCGTTCGGTCTCGGCCTGGGTGGATGGGAGTTTTCCGCCATTGTACGCCTTTAAAACATCAGTAATGCTCTGGGCACTTTTAATGTTCTGCTGCTGGCGCAGATCCGTTTCAAGATTATCTATGTAGGAAAGGACTTCCGGGCTTAAGGGATCGCCCGCCTCGATGATGAGGATGATGGTATCCGCTTTGAATTCTGTATTGTACTTTTCCTGGAGGTCTCCTGCCGGGGAGCCTTTGTCAACATAGGTTTCCCAGCCGGTCTGCATGCTGATCTGGGTCATGCCATACAGGCCGATACAGAAAACAACAAGGACAAGAGCTGCAACCAGTTTTGGATGCCGGTTGATGGTATGAGCAATTCCTTCAAAAAGTCTGCTTATCACGTTTTTTCACCAAGTCTGTGGGAGGAATTCCTATGCGGGATCTCGAACACACGTATCGTGTGGAACCTTTTAATGAAACCAAAAAAAAGAATTATTCTTTTTTCCGGTAATGGTAGATCAGGTAGGCGATACCGATGATGGCAGCAACAATGATGGAGAGATATATCGGGTTGGACAGGATTCCCGCCAGTCCTCCCGGGGCAACAACATTGACCCGGGCCTTCATGGTATCGGAAATGTAGGTGTTGTCCAGGGAATCCCGGTACCGGATTTCCGAATCGAGGCCGTATTCCTTGATGGTTGCAGCTTTGTCTACCGTGACAACAAAATTTGCTGTACCGGTCTGGTCGGGCTCAAGGTCTCCAAGAAAAGCGATATCATCATTGCTGGTGAACGGGTCAACAGCACTGATCCGGGCCTGTGCACTGTATACTTTGGTTTCGCCGGTGTTCTTGAAAACTACCGTGAGGACTTTTTTATTGCCGGGGTTCATCT
>JAAZNH010000204.1 GCA_012798365.1 Methanomicrobiales archaeon
CCGGGCTTGTCGCGGAGCGGGAACTTGACAAAGATCGAGGGGTCGTTCTCGTCCCAGTACTCCACTTCCGCATCCGCGATCGCGGTCTCGCACCGGGGGCACCAGTTCACCACGCGGTGTCCCCGTTCGAGCATGCCCTTCTCTTGCGCTTTTGCCAGGGTCCACCACGCGGCTTCGATATATTCCGGTTTTACCGTCTGGTATGCGTTGGGGAAGTCAAGCCATACCCCAAGGGCCTCGAACTGATCGTCCATCAGCTTCTTGTTGGTGACCGCGAACTCCCGGCACTTCTCAATGAACGGCTGGATCCCGAACTTCTCGATATCCTTCTTGGACTCAAAACCCAGGGCCTGTTCAACCTTGACCTCAATGGGGAGGCCGTGCATATCATAGCCGGCCCGGTCAATGACGTTCCTGCCGTTCATCCGGTGGAACCGCAGGAGGCTGTCTTTTAAGATCTTGTTCCATGCTGTCCCGATATGGATATGACCGGTAGTATAGGGTGGACCATCCACGAAGAAGTACGGCTTTCCCGTACTGCGGTGCTGTTTTACGGATTTGTACGTGTCATGGGTGCGCCAGTATTCCTGCACCCCGCGCTCGATATCCTTCGCGCTGAAGTTTGCGGTGACTTCCTTCACTGTTCTACCCCTCGTGTAAGTGCTCCAACCGTTTGGGACGCTGGACGGTTGCGTGATGGAATGTTGGCGGTTCTCAACAAAGTAATTATCGTGACAAGCGGGCCCGGAACGGACGGAGGGAAAAGAGGGAGGTGATCGAAAATTTGGCTTATCGCCGTTTCAGGAGCAGGATGCCGGATAGGGCCAGCACTGCAGTAAGAATTCCCACGCCAGCAGCTTTGGTGGGCTGGACCGGCGCGCCCCCGGTCTGCCCTGCGGCGGCCATGAGGGCGGTAATCTCGGTGCTCTCGCCGGACCTTACCGTGGCCGTGGTGGAGAAATCCGTGTACCCGTTCAGGGTGAAGAGGACCTCGTGGGAACCGGCGGCAACAGAACTGACTCTCAGCGGTGCAGTGCCGGCGAATTTCCCGTCAACATACACGTTGGCCCCCGCCGGGCGGGACACCAGGGCAAGCGAACCGGGTTCTGCCGGTGCCGGTGCGGTCGTGATGACCGGCGCGGGTGACGGTGTTGCCGTTGCTGTAAGTGTTTTCATGGCAGTAGGTCCCACGGTGGTGGGTTCCGGGATCATGGTGGCGACAAGCGTGATGTATAACGGGAGGTTCTGGTCCTTGACAACCGAGACTGTCACCGTCTGGTCAGAATAGCCGGCCTGGCTCACCCGGACTGTGTGGGAACCTGCGGCAGCGGGGACGGTCAGCGGCGCTGATCCCAGGTATGTGCCGTCAAGGTACACTGATGCCCCGGGCGGGGTTGAGATGACCGTCAGGGTTCCTGTCTGCTGGAGGGGCAGGAGGGTTGCAGTCACCTCCGTGGTTTTACCGGATTCCACCGTTGCGGGAGTTACGTAGTCCTGGTAATCGATCTTTGCTATCTTCACGGTATGGATCCCGGCGCCGAACTCCCCGGAATACGGGGTTAGTCCCATCATCATCTCGTCAACGAACACACGGGCCGACGAAGGGCTCGAAAGTACCGTAAGGGTCCCCTGGTTATCCAGCGGCTGGAGTGCGGCATGGATATGGGTGTCCTGGTTTACGGTCACCGTGGTTGCGTAGGGTTTGTACCCGTCTTTCTTGATCTCGATTTTATACTGGCTTCCCACCGGGACCTGGCCATACTCGAAGTTCGTATCCGCATAGTAGGCCCCGTTGATGAAGACCGCGGCATTCACCGGGTCCGACGAGAACGAAAGCAGGGGTTCAGGGACCATGCTCACCGTGAATTCCTTTGATTCCATCGGGTGCAAAACAAACGTGGTCTCGTAGACCTGGAACTTTGACATCTTCAGGGTCAGGGTGTGCTGGCCGGCATTCACGATGCCTTTCCAGGAACTCAGGCCCTGGTAATTGCCATCCAGGAATATGCGTGCCCCGGGAGGGGTTGTGGAGACCGCGACAAACCCGGTATCGACCGCTGCGGCAAAGCAGGGCACGATGACCATCACGGCAAGGAGGATGAAAATTCCCCGGTGCAGTGCGCGCCGTGGTGCAGGGGTATGGATGATTTCTTCCGGTCGTAACATACAGTGAAAAATGATGGGAAGTGGTATTTATAAGTTGGTCGGATGGTGCGGAGATGCAGGCATGCGGATGGGCACAGCTTTCGCCGTATCATACCGGTTACGCGAAAAAACCTCATCCGGGTGCGCACAGCCAGCGGGATCCATATGCCGGGGAGGCAGGTTGCCCCGCCCCATCACGTTGCTGGAGATTTTGTCCTTTGAGGCTGCTCTGGTGAGAGGTGCTGGAAAATAGTAATTCATTTATGTCCTGCTTTTCTATTCAACTGTATGAACTATCGTGAATATGCATGGCTTGCGGCAGGTCTCATTATCCTCCTTGCGGTTACCGCAGGATGTACGGCGCCATCGGCTCCCCCGGCAACCCCGGTCCCGACCCCGACAACAGCCCCGGTTGCGCCGGGGACCACGGCAGCACCAGCCGCCCCGATAAAATCTGCGGAAATCGACACCGTCATCAGTGTCCATTATGACGACTTTGCCTGCCTTGATGTCCAGAAAGAGCTGGGGAAAGCGTATCTCTATCCCGATGAGAAGTATTCCCTCTCCGCGTCCTCGCCCGGCGTGAGCGGGGTTAACGTTAATGTCCTCTTCCTTGACGAAAATGACTCGCTTGGGATCCGTCAGATCAACCCGCAGTGGGACTCAGTCCAGAAGAAATGGGTGTACGAAGGCATCGTCCCGGTTGTCCAGTTCAATGACATAACCGTCCCGGTCGAGAAGACCTTCACCATCAAGTCCCAGAGCAAATATTACATCTGCGTTGATGACCGCAAGGAGACCGGCATCAATGATGTGATGCTGCGGGTGCCGGTCAAACTCAAACGGCTCTGATCCGGCCAATCCCATCTTTTTTTCTCTCAAGCCCTTCTTTTTCCCAGTCCTCTTTTTTTACTCGTCCATCGGATCCGTTAACTATAAGGCCGCCAACGCACAGAGCACTCGGTTGCTGTGTCAGTGCAGGACAACCAGTTCACCCACATCCCCCCGCGGCTGGCGGGGCTTGCCGATCTGGCCTATAACCTCTGGTGGAGCTGGCATCCCGAAGCCCGGATCCTCTTCAAGCAGCTCAACCAGCTCGCCTGGAAAGCAAGCATCCACAACCCGGTCAGGATGCTCCGGGACACCCCGCAGGAATACTTCCTCGCAGCGGAGAAGAACGAGGAGTACATGCGGCGGTACGACATCATCATGAACCGCTTCCGGCGCTACATGAACACGACGACGGGGTGGTTCCGCGAGGAATATCCGGACAGCAAATCCCTGACCATTGCCTATTTCTCTGCTGAATACGGGCTGCACCACTCCCTCCCGATGTATGCCGGGGGCCTTGGGTTCCTTGCGGGGGATTTCCTCAAGGAATGCAGCGACCTTGGCGTCCCGCTCGTTGCTGTGGGCTTCATGTACTCCGAGGGGTATCTCCACCAGCACATCCTCCCGGATGGCTGGCAGGAGGGGATTCGCGAGACCCTCGACCGCGATGCCGCCCCGGTCAAGCGGGTGCTCAACAGCGCCGGTGAGCAGATGGTCGTGCAGGTGCCCCATATCGAACCGCCGATCTTTGTGGCAGTGTGGCGGGTGGATGTCGGCAAAGTCCCGCTCTACCTGCTCGATACGGATATTCCCATGAATGATGAGAAGACCCGCCGGATCTCCTCGAGCCCGTATACTGCGGACCGGGAAGAACGGCTCCGGCAGGAGATTGTGCTGGGGATTGGCGGCAGGAATGTCCTGCACCAGCTCGGGGTCCTCTATTCGGCGGTGCACCTCAATGAAGGCCACCCGGCATTTGCGCTCATCGAACGGATCCGGGAGAGGGTTGCACGGGGGATCCCCTTCGATGAGGCGGTCAGCCAGGTCCGGCTCACCTCGGTCTTCACCACCCATACCCCCGTTGCAGCGGGGCATGATGCCTTCCCGGTCGATTTGATGGACCAGTATTTCTCAACGTATTATCCCTCGCTGGGGATCACCCGCGAACAGTTCCTTCATCTCGGAACCCATCCGGACTATCCGGAGAGCGGCTTTAACATGACCGTTCTTGCCATGCGCCTTGCTTCCTACCGCAATGCAGTTTCCCAGAAGCATGGTGATGTTACCCGGCAGATGTGGAAGAACCTCTGGCCGGACCTGCCCCCGCAAGATCCCGTTCCCATTGATGCGATAACAAACGGGGTGCACCTGCCCACGTGGATGAACCCCCGGATCGAGGACCTGCTCGATACTTATTTCTACCCGGTGAGCCCGAACTGGCAGCAGGAGCACGATGATCCGGGGATCTGGAGCCTCGTCAATGAGATCCCGGATGAGAAACTCTGGGATCTCCACTTCGATCTCAAGATCAAACTGATGAGCCGGATGCGGGAGCGCAAACGGGTGAAATGGGCAAAGAGGCAGGAGGCGCCCCTCTCGCTCGTCGCCGAAGGCCTGCTGCTGAACCCGTCCATTCTCACCCTCGGGTTTGCACGGCGGTTTGCCACCTACAAGCGCTCCGCCCTCATCTTTCACGACCGGGAACGGCTGAAACGGATCCTCTGCAACCGGTGGCGCCCGGTCCAGATCATCTTTGCCGGTAAAGCCCACCCTTCCGATTATGAAGGCAAGAAGATCCTGCAGAAGATCTACACCCTGGCCCAGGACCCGGAGTTTGAGGGGCGGATCGCGTTTGTAGAGGACTACAGCGAGCAGACCGCCCAGTACCTGGTCCACGGGGTGGATGTCTGGCTCAACAATCCCGTGCCCCCGCTGGAGGCGAGCGGGACAAGCGGGATGAAAGCGGCGCTCAACGGGGTGATCAACTGCAGCGTGCCTGACGGCTGGTGGCTTGAGGGCTATAACGGCAGCAACGGCTGGTCGTTTGGCAGCCCGGACCCGGCTGCGGACCGTGATGCCGCCGATGCACAGGCGCTGTATGATATCCTTGAATACCAGATCGCCCCGCTCTATTATTCGGCATCCATTGACGGGATCCCCCACGGCTGGGTAGCAAAGATGAAGGAGTCCATCAGGAGCAATGCCCCACGGTTCTCTGCCCGCCGCATGGTCAAGGAATATGTCTCCCGTTATTATCCCCGTCTGGTGAGTGGGGCAGACATCGCTTACGCGTGTGTACTCAGGAAGTGACTTCGGGAGGCGGACCGGAATGTGCGGGGCCGGATTTGGATCCTGCACCGGGCCCTTTCCTATCGTTTCTGTACCATTCGGATGGTGAATCCGGAATCGGCTGGCTGTCAGCGGAAAATGGGGTACCTCCGCATCCCCGAAAGGTGAATCTCTCATCCTTTGACGGTGATTCTCTTTTTCCCCAAAGGATGCCCGATCCCGTTCTCCCCCCTGCGGAATGATCCCAGGACTGAAAGACCCCTCTTCTGGCCGCCCGGGA
>JAAZNH010000205.1 GCA_012798365.1 Methanomicrobiales archaeon
AAAACCGTCCCTGTACCCCATTCAGATGCAGCGGGTTGCCGGAATCATCGGCTGGATAATTACGGTCACGCTCTTCTCGCTGCCGTTTCTCTTTGTTACCTGGTATCTTCCCCTTTTCCTCTACGTACTGCTGGCGCCGTTCCTCCTCAAATGCTGCTTCGCGTGGCGCTCCCTTGAGGAACACACGCTTGCGGTTGTCGCAGCACTGAGCGAGGGTATTGAATCAGGCCGGGAGAAAGTCGGTATGCTGGTCTCCCGCGACACGGCCCGGCTCGACCGCGATCACATCCTGTCTGCCGGCTATGAATCCATGACCGAGAACCTGACCGACAGCATCATCTCCCCGCTCTGTTTCTTCTCGGTCTTCGGGCTTGCCGGCGCTGCTTTTTTCCGGGCGGTCAATACCATGGATGCGATGCTCGTGTATCGCGATGAGCGCGAACGGCTCGGGTGGTGCGCTGCCCGGATGGATGATATCTGCAATTTCATTCCGGCCCGGATCACCGCGTTCCTCCTCCTCCTCTGGTTCATTCCCCGGGGGACGTTCTTTGATGCAGTGCGGATCCTGCGCAGGGACGGAAAAAAGCGTCCGGGTTTCAATGGCGGGATTGTCATGGCGGTCATGGCCGGGGGAACAGGAATACGGTTTGAAAAACCCGGGGTTTATACGATTGGGGATGGCAGGCGTTCGCTGGATGAAGGGGGACCGGACATCATCGCGGCGGCACGGGCAGTGACCCTCATCTTCTCAGTGGTTGCCGTTAGTGCACTGTTTTTATTGGGTACAATGATCAATAGTACCGGCATATGAAACTTGAAGAACTGAGATTTGGCACTGAGCTTCTCAAGCGCGGTTTTGCATCCATGCAGAAAGGGGGCGTAATCATGGATGTCGTCAATGCCGAGCAGGCTAAGATTGCCGAAGAAGCCGGAGCCGTCGCAGTCATGTCGCTTGAACGGGTCCCCTCCGATATCAGGAAAGCGGGCGGTGTTGCCCGGATGGCTGACCCCGAGAAAGTTACCGAGATCATCGAAGCGGTCTCGATCCCGGTCATGGGGAAGGTGCGGATCGGCCACTTTGTCGAAGCACAGGTGCTGGAAGTCCTTGGCGTGGACATGATCGATGAGAGCGAAGTCCTGACACCTGCAGATGAACAATACCATATTGACAAGAAGCAGTTCAAGGTTCCGTTTGTCTGCGGCGCCCGGAATCTCGGCGAAGCACTCCGCCGTGTCAATGAAGGTGCAGCCATGATCCGGACCAAGGGTGAGGCAGGTACCGGTAACGTTGTCGAAGCAGTCCGCCACATGCGCACGATCATGGGGGAGATCCGGATGCTCCGGGGACTCGACAAACAGGAGATGGCAGACTATGCCCGGGAGATCGAAGCTCCCGCAGAGCTGGTTATTGAATGTGCAGAGCGCGGCCGGCTCCCGGTGGTCAATTTCTCGGCCGGCGGCATTGCCACCCCTTCTGACGCAGCCCTGATGATGCAGCTTGGGGCCGATGGTGTCTTTGTCGGTTCAGGGATCTTCAAATCCAACAATCCCGAGCTGATGGCAAAAGGCATTGTTGAAGCCGTCAACCACTTCGATGATCCGCAGGTGATTGCAAAGGTCAGCACCGGCCTTGGCGATGCAATGCCGGGCCTGGATGTCCACAAGCTCCGCGAAGACGAGGTGCTCCAGACCCGTGGACGCTAATATCGGTGTTCTGGCCCTCCAGGGGAACGTGAGCGAGCATATCGATGCGTTCCTCCTTGCGCTTGAGCGGACCCGGCACGGCTCCGCATCCGAGGTCTTTGAAGTCAGGAGCCCCGCCGATCTTGCTGACTGTACTGTGCTTGCAATCCCGGGGGGGGAATCAACAACCATCTCCCGGCTGATTGACAAGAACGGGTTGTATGAACCCATCCGCCAGTTCAGGGGTGGCATCTTTGCAACCTGTGCCGGTATGGTCCTGATGGCAACAGAAGTTGCCGATCCCCGCATTCACCCCCTCGGTCTCATGGATATGACCGTGGACCGGAATGCGTTTGGCCGGCAGAAGGAATCATTCGAAGCCGATCTTCCGATTGCAAGCCTTGAAGGTGGACCGTTCCACGCAATTTTTATCCGGGCACCGGTGGTTACCCGGGCCGGAAGCCGTGTCACCACGCTTGCCCGGCTTGAACAAGGTATTGTTGCGGTAGAGCAGGGAAAGAACATAGCCCTCTCGTTCCATCCGGAACTGGGTGACGACACCCGCTTTCATGAGATGTTCCTGAAAAAGAACGGCATTTAACCGGTCAATCCCATCATAATTCTTTTCTGAATAATTTTATGGGCAATTCGTGATCGATATGGCCGGGCGTGTAGCAGCAATAAGATAGTGAGAAAAAAAAACAATCATTTTTTATAAAAATCCTGCAAACCGGAATACACTGGAGAATTATTGTGATTGGTGAGATACTGATTGCATTTGGTGCCTTCATCCTGTTCCTGATGGGCCTCACCCTTGTCAGGGATGATGAAGTCGGAATAATGACCAGGAACATGCTTGGAAGAGGGCTGCCACAGGGGCAGATCATTGCCACGAAAGGTGAGGTCGGTGTCCAGGCAGACATCCTCATGCCCGGCCTTTACTGGCGAATACCGTTTATCTGGAAGATTGAACGGGCAAAAGTGACCACCATCAAACCGGCATTCATCGGGATCGTGGAATCGATCGAAGGAAAACCCATCCCGACCGGCCGCCTGCTTGGCGATGAAGTGGAGTGCAACTCGTTCCAGGATGCCCAGGCATTTCTGGAGAATGGCGGGTGCAAGGGACCCCAGGTAGCCGTCCTCCGGCCCGGTACCTACCGTATCAACACCAAGGTCTTCCGGATCCGCGAGGCTCCCGCTACGGAAGTCCCAAGTGATAATGTCGGTGTGGCCACAGCCCAGGACGGAACTCCCCTCCCCTCCGGCTACAGTATCGCACCGGAACCAACGGGCGACCACAAGCATTTCCAGGACGGGCAGGCGTTCATCCAAAACGGCGGTTATCGTGGCACCCAGCTGGAAACACTCCAGCCCGGTGAGTACTACATCAATCCTCTTCTGTTCGATGTTGCGCTTTCGGATGTAGCCATCATCCCGCCCGGGTACGTTGCGGTTATCATCTCAAGCGTGGGAAAAGAGATCGAGCGACCCCAGGTGCAGGCACCAAAAATCGATGAGATTCCCCACCTGAACCACCCAATCCACGAAGCTATCGAGACCCCCCTCATCACCAACAAAAGTGAACGAGGCATTCTCCGCGAACCCGTGGCCCCGGGGAAATATAACCTGAACAGGATTGCCTACCGTGTCGAGATGGTCCCGACAAGTGCAATCACAATTGACTGGGCAGAGAAGCCGGTCATCCGTGAGACCCGGCCCCTACCGGGAGTGGGTGCATACCCATCAGACCAGTCCGTGAAGGTCTCGGAGTTCTTCAACTACAACCAGCTCAAGTTCACGTCCAAGGACGGCTTCCAGCTGGAAGTCGAGGTCCGGCTCATCATCCGTGTCCCGCCTGCCAATGCCTCCTACGTTATCTCACGGTTCGGGTCGGTCAACAATCTTATCGAACAGGTTGCCCATCCCCTGATTGACTCATCGTTCAGGAATGAAGCCGGCGACCGGGCTGCCATGGATTTTGTCCACAGCCGATCAACGATCCAGGCAGCATCACTCGAGAAAGTGAGAAAGGAGTTTGAGAGTTACCAGGTGGAAGTCCAGGGACTCCTGATTGCGTACATCAAGGTTGATGAAAAACTGCTCGAGACCCAGACCCGTAAGGAAATCGCTGTCCAGCAGCAGCAGCAGTATGATGAGGAAGCAAAAGCCCAGGAACGCCGGATTGCCGTTGCCGAGAAGACGGCGCGTGCCGATAAGCAGCCGGATGTCATTGCGGCAAAACTCTCCATTGAGATCGCGACCGATAAGGCTGAAGCGAATCGAAAGGAAGCAGAGGGTATCCGTGATGCAACCAAGACGAAGGCTGACGGGCAGTCCTACGAAGCCCAGCGCGTGGGTGAAGGTATGGCTGCAGCGTACAAGGCGCAGACCGATGTCATCGGACCCGAGCGGGTTGCCGCGATCAAGCTCATCCAGGAGATCGCTACAGGAAAGGTTCTCATCACCCCGAACGTCCTCGTTTCCGGGGACGGGAATGCGGGCGGCAGTCTTCTGAATGCGATCCTGGCCTCATGGCTGGGACAGAACAACCCGCAGAAGGAAGAAGAGAAGAAATAATTTTTACTCCTTTTTTTCGCCTGCTTAATCCACCGGTTTTCCACACCCGTAACAGGTGCGTTTGTAGGGATCAACACACTCCCCGCAGGCAGGGCAGGTGTATTTCTCTTGGGAATTACTCATCCATTCCTCCGGACCATCTTTGATGAGTAAACGGCAGTTTTCCTGGAGGTCGATCTGGTATTTCTTCCGGTAATTGGCGTCCAGGTTTTTCCGGGTCGGGCATGGGAATGCTGTACATTCCCCGCAATGGGAAAGCTTCCTGTCCTGGACACAGGACCGGATATGGCACTTCCATTTTGACGTCCGTTTCTGGTGGGGATTGTCTGAACGGCAGCCATGACATCTTCCTTCGCGATAACATGAGGTGAGTGCACAGTCGACACCGCACATCCCGATAGTATCTGCAAAGCTCGGAGACATAACCACCTTCACCAGTCTTTCTTCATTGCCTCCGCTTTCAGATCCTTCGGCATCAGCTCGATGGCATACCGGAGCGCCGTCCGGGGCATCTGCCGTTTGTTTGTCATGACAAACCCGAAAACCTCATCCGTGTGCTTCCGGCTTGCCTCCTTGAGAAGCCACCCGTACCCTTTCTGCACCATATCGTCCTTATCGGTCAGCAGCAGGGTTGCAATCGCCATGGATTCATGGAGAAACTTCCCGTGTTTAGCCGGAACAATGAGGGAAACCGCAGATGCCCGGCGCATCCAGCGGTTCTCTGATTGCGTCCAGCGTTTCAGTTCATCAGTAGTATCCGGAAACTGTTCAATAAAATCTCCCATCGTATGGTTGCAGAACCCGTCGCAGGAAGCCCAGTTGGTGATGTATGTATCAATCCAGCGCCGGAAAACTCCAAGGTCATCCCGTTCGTAGGTCTTCGAGAGGGAATGGGCCCACTCGGAGACAATAAACGACTCTTCCATGTAGCCGGACTGGTAGAGTTCCTCGCAGAGGGCGAAGATCTCCGTTTTCGGCCGGCCTTTCACGGTCTTCCAGTGCTTTTTTGCCAGAGCAATTACAGTGGCAGTCTTCGTGCCATAGCACCGGATCTCCTCCTTGAAATACCGTTTCGAGCTCTCCTGGATTGCGGGATCGGCGATGCTCTCCAGCTCCTGTCGTATCTGTCCAATGACCGGGTCCATGAAAAACGTGTGGCGGAAAGGGGGATAAGGGACTCGGTATGCGGGGGGTGAAGGTGAACGCGAAGATCAGGGTATCTTCTGTTCAAGGACGGTCATCCGCGGGTAGAACCTGAATTTCCGGTAGAAGGCAAAAGCCTCCTCATTTCCGTCTGCCACCCAAACCTGGATCCTGCCTGGGTTCTGTGCGCTGAGCCATGCAAGAACGCGTTCCATGAGGGCTGTTCCTACGCCCCGTGAGCGGAATGCCGGAGCGACAAACACGGATTCGATCTCTGCATCCCCCGCCGGGTTGACTGAGCTGACGCAGTACCCTACGCAGATGCCCCCAGCCGGGTCGCTTGCGAGGTCGATCCGGAACCGGCCGGCTCCTGCTATCGTTGCAAAGTGAGCCTTCCGATCATCAAATGTCATCCGGCTGTATACATCCCTGAACGCCCGGGCACGGGTGTTATGGTGCCTGTTGAGTTCATTCCAGAGGGAGCGGATCCGTTCAATGCCGGAGAAATCTGTTACAGAGTATTCAATGGATGGCGGGGCCATGACGGGAGTTCCTTCGGCTCCTTATTTCTTCTTCGCCCTCTTTGTCGGGCACTGGTGTTTTGAAGCTTCCTCAATGCCGAGATATTCGGCACCCCAGTTGCAGAGTGCCTGAAGGATGGGGATCAGGGTTTTTCCAAATTCAGTGATGGCATATTCGACCCGCGTCGGTACTTCAGGATATACTGTGCGCGTGATGACACCATCCTCCTCCAGCTCGCGGAGCTGTTTCGTCAGCATCTTGGTATTCACCCCGGGGAGTGCTTTTTGCAGCTCGGAGAACCTCATGATGTTGTCTCCCAGCGCCCAGAGAATGAGGGGCTTCCATTTCCCGCCGATAACATCCAGCGCCGCCTCGACCGGGCACCGGTAACTTTTCCCGTTCCGCGAGTACATTTTAAGTTACCTCAATGAAACTATGTTTCCATATTACCTGTATTTCCTATATATTCAGTTAAGGCAGATTTTAGATTAATGGTTCAGATTGCCCTTGCAGAAGAATTGTATGTATTTCGCCTGTATATGGCTTTCTGATCCGGTAATCCGCAGGTGCGGAACGCGAGGCAATTATGGAAAAACAACAGATTGGCAATAACTTTTTCATCCCGATGCCGGTCGTCCTGATGGGGACCCGGGTCAAAGGTAAAGACAATTTCATGGCTGTGGGCTGGTGTGCCCGGGTCAATGGCAACCCCCCCATGATCGCGTGCGGGATTGCAAAGAACCACTATACGCCCGAGGGTGTAGCCGAGAACAGGACGTTCTCCATTAATATCCCCTCAGCGGATCTCCTGGAAAAGACAGATTACTGTGGGATCGTCTCCGGGGCGAATACTGATAAGTCGAAAATCTTCTCGGTCTTCCACGGTTCCCTGAAAACCGCACCCATGATTAACGAATGCCCGGTCACGCTCGAATGCCGGCTGGTCCAGGATGTTGATCTCCCGACTCACCATCTCTTTATCGGAGAGATTGTTGGGGTATTTGCCGACGGGAAGGTTGTCCGGGACGGAAAACCGGATTTCCCCCTTATCGATCCGCTCTTCCTGACCATTCCCGACAACCGCTACTGGACCCTCGGAAAGCATGCCGGCGATGCATGGAGTGCCGGAAAGCAGCTCAGATCGTGAGGGTACCATGACAAAAGTTCTTGCAATCAACGGCAGCCCGAGGAAAGATGGCAACACCTCGACCCTGATCCGGACCATCCTTGGCGAGCTGGAAAAGGCCGGTATCGAGACCGAGACCATCCAGCTTGGCGGGAAGAAGGTCCATGGCTGCATGGCATGCATGAAATGCTTCGAAAACCGGGACGGGAAATGTGTTATTGATGATGACCTGGTGAACACCTGTATCAAAAAGATGGTGAAGGCCGATGGTATCATCCTTGGATCGCCGGTCTATTTCCTTGATGTCACCTCCGAAATGAAAGCCCTCATCGACCGTGCAGGGTTCATTTCGTATGCAAACGGGCACCCGCTCCAGGGAAAGATCGGGAATGCCGCCGTGGCAGTCCGGCGGGCCGGAGCCAGCCGCACCGCCGATACGATGCTCCATTTCTTCCTTGCCAATGATATGCTCATTCCCGGTCTGCCGGTTATCGGAATAGGCAGGGATATCGGGGATGTTGAACGGGACGAAGAAGGTATCGGGCATGCACACCATGTCGGGCAGATGATGGCCCGGCTTCTCACGCATTTTGATCGGTATCCGCTCACGGCAATTACAACACCATCCACTGATGAACGGATGCCGAAGAAAAAGAAATGAGCTTCATGGCACCAGGCCACCCCAGGCAATATAAAATTTTTTAAAATTTATAAAAACAAAATAATCATTACTAAAGACCATCATATTGATGGAAGGAAAAAGAACGGGTGCACTGGTTACGAGCCCTTTCGGGAAAACCCGGAACGGTGCAACCTGCAACCGGATGAGAAAGAAACCGCTATGAGAATGTTATCATGACGACGATACTTGTTGACCAGGATCTCTGCACAAGGTGCGGGATCTGTTCCACTATCTGTACCATGGGGGTTATCGACCCTGCTGACGAGAACAACCTCCCGAAAGTGAACAGGGAACGGGCAGGGATCTGTATCCACTGCGGACACTGCGAGGCATACTGCCCGTCGCAGGCCCTTCTCCTGAATGACGATCCGGAGGAGAAAGTACGCCTCCCGGCCGGTGCAGGAATGATTGATCCGGAAGAGATGGGCTGGTACCTGAAAAAACGGCGTTCGGTCCGCCACTTTACAAAAGATCCGGTGCCCCGGGAGAAGGTCCTCGAACGGCTCGATATCGCCCGGTATGCTGCCTCCGGCGGCAACGGGCAGCCGGTGGAATGGATTGTTGTGGAGGACAAAAAGAAGGTCCACCGGATTGCCGAACTGACTATCGAGTGGATGAGGACGCTCCGGAACTCAGATCACCCGATGAGCGGGTACGTTCCGGTACTCCTTGGCATCTGGGACAGCGGGTACGATGTGATCTGCCGCAATGCCCCGCACCTGCTCATTGCGACCGTCCCTGAAGGGAACCCCGTTGCGCAGACCGATGCTATCATCGCCCTCACGCACTTCGATGTCGCAGCCCCGGCTTTCGGGATTGGGACCTGCTGGGCAGGATTCGTTGCCATGGCGGCATGGTCCTTTGAGCCCCTGCAAAAGGAACTGGGCATCTCCGCCGGGAGGAAGAGC
>JAAZNH010000206.1 GCA_012798365.1 Methanomicrobiales archaeon
ACACCACCGCATCATCGTTGTTGAAGTGATGGGGAGAAATGTCGGCTGGATCGCGCTCATGGCAGGGATTGCCGGGGGTGCTGATGAGATCCTGATCCCCGAGATCCACACCTCCATGGACGATGTCTGCAAGACACTCACAACCCGGTATGAATCCGGAAAAAAGTTCTCCATTGTCGTAGTAGCTGAAGGAGTTAACCGCAAAACCCTTGGCCTGCCCCCGGTACCGTCAGGTATGGCAGACGAGTGCGGCCATGAGAAGTTCGTGGGCATCGGCAATATTCTCGGAAAAGAGATCGAGGGACGCCTGGGGGTCGAGACACGGGTCACGATCCTTGGCCACATCCAGCGGGGCGGTTCCCCGACGGCATACGACCGCATCCTCGCCACCCGGTACGGGGTTGCTGCCATGCACCTCGTCCATACCGGGGATTTTGGGAAGATGGTCGCACTGCGGGGAAACGAGATCACGAACATCCCGCTTGAAGATGCCGTGGCACATCTCAAGAAAGTGGACCCGGAATTTTACCTGATGGCCAAATCCGTGATAGGGGGCATACGATGAGAGATACCTGTAAGAAAATCTTCGGTGAAGCGTTCCGCCCGCATTACCCGCTGTTCTGGGACGGGCCGGTGGACGAACCGGAACTCCGTATGGCTGATGACCTCAAAGGGCTCTTTGCAAGCCCGGGCTGCGTGGGTAAGGGCCCCCTCTATGCCATGTTCCGCGACCTTGCAAAGTCGCCGGCGGACCGCTGGTGGATGCAACAGAACGGCCTGCGGTATGATATCACCGTGGTCCTGCCGCAGGTCATCTGCGGGGAGTTCATCAAGACAAAAGGGCATTATCATCCCAAAAACGCCGCCGGCGCCGGATACCCGGAGATATACACGGTGCTGGACGGCACCGCCCATTACCTGCTCCAGCGCGAGGACCTGGCCGATGTTGTGCTGGTAACGGCAACGAAAGGCGATATTGTCGTAGTCCCGCCGGAATATGGCCATGTCACGATCAACCCGTCCCCGGACCAGGCCCTGCATATGGCAAATATTGTCTCATCCCGGTTTGCCAGCGATTATTCACAGTATGTGACCATGAAAGGCGCCGCATACTATGAACTGGCGGATGGCTCCTGGCAGAAGAACAGGGCCTACCCGAAGGTCCCGCCCCTGCGCCAAGTAACCGCGGGAAAGATCCCGGTTGCCCGGGCCGGGTTCACATCCCCCCTGTATGCGCTGGTGGAGAAACGCAACCCCGTGCTCGGGTTCCTGAATCACCCGGAACAGTTTCCACAGGCAGCTGACCTGGCATTTCCCTGACCGGATCCGGATTCAGGCCGGGATCCTCCCCTTTTTTCTACCTGATTTTTTTTAAAGTTACATGAATTTCGTCAGGAATTGATCAGGAACGGCAGGATGATTACCGCAAGCAGGATTGCCAGCATGCCATAGCTGATGGCACCCACGATATACTGGGAGTACTGGAGCCAGCCCCGCCGGGCCATCAGCCGGTCCATACCCTCCTTGAAAATATATCCCCCGTCAAGCGGCACCAGCGGAAGCGCATTGAAGGTCCCGACAACGAAGTTGAACCACCCGCACCAGAAGAGGAGCTGGATGATAAACCAGAACTCGGAAAACGGGACCTGCCACATGACAGCGTCAACACTGTCGATCGTGAGCAGGCTGAAATGGCTCCACGAGTTCGGATCCATGATCGTGTAGATCGGGATGGCAAGAAGGATGATAACCCCGACTGGTGTAGCAAGAAGGGAAAACTGCTCCTTGACCAGCGCAGCATCATAGTAGCTTACGCCCATGAACCCGCTGGTCTTTTCTCCCATCTCCTTTGGCCATGCGGCAAGTGTCAGCTGGTAGGTCTTTGTCTCCCCCTTGGATTCCACGACAAGGGGGATGGTATCGCCGGGATTAGTTTTCTCAAGAACCGAGGATACATCATTCCGGCTGGTGACCGGAACCCCATTGACCTGCGTGAGAACGGAATTGGCCGGAACACCGGCGGTCCAGGCCGGCGAATCAACATAGATCCCTTTGATGAGCGGGGTGTTGCTGGCCGGTACAGCATAGCCCAGAAGAGCGATCATGAGGGCAAAGCAGACCAGGCCGACAATGATGTTGTTCGTGATACCCGCCCCGAACATCCGCATCTTGGGGAGGCCGGTTGCACGCTCCTGGTCTCCTTCATCCGGTTCAACAAATGCCCCGATCGGGATAGCCGCAAGAAGGATGCCCATGGACCTTACCCGTATCCCCTCCACACGGCAGAGGATTGCATGGCCGAACTCGTGGACGATCATGGTGATGAGAAGGCCAAACCAGACGGCAAACGTGAATGGTATGAAATCATTCACGCCCGGGATTGCAAGCACGTTCTTGGGGTCATTGGCCTGCGTCAGTTCCGGCCGCTGGACCAGGATATGCTGGACCGACATGAGCAGCATTGCGGTCATCAGGACTGACACCAGCACCACGATGACGACACCGAGCGTGCCGTAGATGCGGAAGAACGCGCTGAACGGCAGGCAGGCATCAAAAAACCCGACACGATCGGTCTTGATTGCCATGAACGGGCCATAGAACGTGATATGGTCCTGCCAGAGTTTCTTCTGGTGGATATAGTACGCAGCAAGTGCGTACCCTGCAATAAGAAGAACGATCAGGAGGATCCAGTTCATCATCAATTATGGCCTTTTTATCAAGATAAAGGAATGGCTGGTACCATTCACCGGCGTTCCTGCCAAAGGATTTCCTCCACGGGTCAGGAGAAATCGCCCAGGCATTTCTGGGAGCGCTTTGCAATGAGCGCGCCTACCGTCTTCCAGCTCCTCCGTGCAATCGGCGGGGGAACGCGGTGTTCATCAATGTAGCCCGAGAGGTACCGGATTGTTATGGGATCGGACGGGTACCCGCTGCCGATCTCACCATATTTCTTCGCAAGGGTCCTGATGGCCCGGTCCCGGGTCACCTTGGCGATGATGCTGGCGGCCGAGACCACGAAAAATTTCTCGTCAGCATGGTGCTCCGATACGATCTCGCAGGGTTTTTCCAGGTGGCTCCGGACCATCTCGGCATACCGGAAGATATTGACATCGCAGGCATCAACAAACGCACAGCTGGGGGAGAGTTTTGTGATCACGGCCGCGTGGGCTTTTGCCACCGCCGCATTCATGGTCATCTCCAGCCGGACACGGTCAATATCCTGCGCGTCGAGTTTTACTGTCGCGATTTTGCAGCGCCTGCGGATAAGGGGATACAGGCGCTCGCGCTCTTTTTCTGAGAGGAGTTTGGAATCTTTCAGGCCGAGATCGGCAAGGCTCTTTTCGTCCTTTACGCATACGGCGGCCACAACCATCGGGCCCAGCACCGACCCCTTGCCTGCCTCATCAACCCCGCAGATCACATCAAGTGGTTGATGCGCAAATTATTTCAATGCCGTTGATGGTAACCGGTAGTCATGTATATCATCATCGTAGGGCTGGGCGGCATCGGGAAAAACCTTGCAAAACTGGGCGTGGAGCATGCCCATAACGTGGTCGTCATCGACCAGGAAGAGGCCCGGTGCAGCGAGGTGCTGGAGCACTACGATGTCCTTGCCGTTACTGGCAATGCAACGGACAAGACTACCCTTGAAGAGGCCGGAATCGAGCGGGCAGACGCCCTCATCGCGACCACCAGCGACGATGCGGTCAACCTGATGACCTGCTGGCTTGCCAAGAAGTTCCGGGTCCCCAACGTGGTCGCCATCGTCAACCAGGTCTCCCACTCGGACTTTTTCAAGGAGGTCGGGGTCCGGATCAGCGAGAACCCGGACGAACTGGTTGCCTCCCGCCTCTATTACTGGACCCAGAACCCCCAGCTCCAGCAGCTGGCATCCATCCCTGGCGGCACTATCTTCGAGATTGTTGCCGAAACCGGCGCCCCGATCGTCGGCCACGAGATCCGCGAACTCAAGGTCAAGGACTTTGTCTTCATCGCCATCCGCCGCGTTGGCGGGGAACTGATCATCCCGAGCGGGAGCGTGACGATAAAAGCCGGTGATATCTTCACGGTCTTTACAAAAAAGGAAGGCGAGGACGACTGCCTGCGCCTCTTAAACAAACAGCTCAAAAAATCAGCGGAGTGAGGCTGCGAGCGCGCCCAGCTCGAGCATCAGCTTCGGGTTGACCTTAATTATCTCTTTTATTAAGTTTAACGTGGAGAATTCCTTGAGGTTTAAGTTCGAGACCGAGTGGATGATCTCGTTGAGCTTGGTATCGGGCTGTTTGATGAGATACTCCTTGATGTTGTAGTTGCGCTCAATGGATTTGCCCATCTTTGAAGCACGCCACTCCATGTCGTATTTCATGAGCGCCTTTTTCGAGACATCGCCCTTGCCGATACAGTCAGCTGCAACCTGCGCAGCGAGCTTGCCGGTATACATCGCGTTGTAGATACCGCCGCCGGTGAGCGGGTCGACGACACGGGCTGCATCGCCCGTGATGAGAAGGCCGTCAGCCACCGTGCATTCGAGCGGGCGGCAGACGGATACGCCGCCAGGGACGTACTCGATGGTCTTGCCGTTCGGGAAGGTCTTTTTGACAAACTTGTCAAGGTAGTCCTTGGCGCGGTGACCGTCACCGCTCTTCCTGCCCGAGATACCGATGCCGACATTCGCTGACCGGTTGCCCTTAGGGAAGACCCAGAGGTAGCCTTCGGGTGCAACCTCGTTGCCGAGATAGAAGATGGTTGCGCCCGGGTCGATATCGATATCGGTCATCACGTACTGGACCGAGCTCATGATCTCGCGGGCGGGTACGGTCGTGTCAATGCCGCACCAGCGGGAGAACTTGGACTCAACGCCATCGGCTGCAATCACGACCTGGGCATGGATCTCGTGGACCTTGCCGGCGTGTTCAACCTTTGCACCCTTCACAAAACCGTTCTCGAGGATCGGCGCACTGGCGCGGGACTTGACTGCCACATCGGCGCCAGCCTCGGCAGCTTTCCAGACCAGCTCGCGGTCAAAGAACTTCCGGTCAAGGATGTAGCCGACCTTGTTGCCGGCCATGCCGGACTCGAGTTTCATGAAAAAGCCGTCAGGAGCGACAATGCCAGCCCCGGTCATCTCGGCCGAGATCCAGCGCGGGTCCGGCTCGATGAATTCCTGCAGGGCTTCCTTGCCTATCCCTTCCGCACAGCGGACCGGGGCCCCGATGGCCGGGCGCTTCTCGACAATCAGCGCCGAGAGGCCTTTTTCCACGGCAGTCTTTGCAGCAATGGCACCCGCAGGGCCGCCACCGACAACAAGGACATCGTACTTATTTTTCATTCACTACCTCCAGGGCACCCAGGGGGCAGACCTTTGCACAGACCCCGCAGCTCGTACAGGTATCCTCCACGTGCAGGTATGCATCGATCAGTTCAAGAGACCCCGTCGGGCAGACTGATACACAGCAACCGCAATAACCACAAATATCCCGGTGTACTTTGAGCATTGAGTGATCATGTTGGTTTTTTCCTTCATTAATAGTTACGATGGAACCGGGTAGAAAACAGGGGAAAAACAGTGGGGAGCTATAAAGAGAACGTCCCGTACTTCCCGCCGCCGCCCGGGTGCAGGACAACAGTCTCGTTTCGGAGCGCTTCGATAGCATCGGCAACCTTCGGGTGGATCTTCCGGATATCGGCAACCGGGACATCGATGAGGACCGCGATCTCATTGCCAAAGGTGTCGATGAATTTTGCATAGAGGGTTTTGCATTTCTTGGTATTGGGCGAGGAGGTATTCTCCATGGTCTGGATAATCTGGGCCAGCGGGATGACGCGGAGATAGGGGGGGCGGGGCCGGGCACCGCTGCCATGGGCCAGCTCCTTTGCCCGGTCTGCCACACCCTTCTTGATGATACCGCCGTCAGCGGGGCAGCGCCACTGGTGCCGGATCGCGTCCTCCAGCGAATACTGTTCGTAACACCGGGTGCAGGCTGTGCGGTTGTATTTTCCTTCCTCGGGGAAGAACCCGGCATTCATTTCAATGGCACCGGCCCGGACTGCTGCCAGCACACCCTTTGCCGTGGGCTGGTCAATGCGGAGCCGGTTGAACTCCCGGCCGAGTTTGTCAGGATAGGGGCTGTGGGCATCGGAGTTGGTCAGGAACGGGACATCATAGAGGTCGGGGATTGCCGCGCCATACGAGCTGTCTGCCGAGAGGCCGAGTTCGAGGAAGTCGATCTTCGCGCTGCCATAACAGGCCGGAACAGAATCAAAGTAGGCATACATGGCAGTCCATGGCGTGAAGGCATGGGCCGGCCCGACCAGCGCCCCGACATCGTGGGCCGCGTTTGCGATCTCCTCCCCTCCCAGGTATACGTGGGGCCTGCCGGCCGTGACAAAACTCTTGCAGGTGCCTTGCAGCAGGTCGCGGAGCTGGTCGAACTGGGCCGGGTCTTCTGCCAGGATCACGTGGTGGACGCGGTTCTTGTCCTCAATCTCGCCCTGCGGCACGATCACGATCCCTGCATCGTTCTCAAGGAAGGGTTTCCAGCCGGCCAGCCAGTCCGGCTGGAGTGCATCGCCAGTCCCCAGGACCCGGATCCCTTTGGTCACGCACCCGCGGATCAGCTGGGCCGGCTGCATGAAGCGCGATACGGCAATTGAGTACGGGGAGTGGATGTGGAGGTCGGCAGTGACGAGCATGGCTATGTACGGATTGGCTGTTGCAGGATATAAGAGGGGGGATGGGCCGGAGCCCTATGCTGTACATTCGGAACCTGAAAGGCCGGTGTGTCTTGCCGCCGGGAGGCTGTCGGCTGTCCGCAATCTCCATATCCTCACAGGAATAATCCGCTGGACTGAGGATGGTGCTTACAAGGATGAATCAGCAGGTTGTTAAATGGTGTGTGGACATCGGCCTTGGTATCGTTTTCCTGTTCAGTGCCATCACCGGCCTGCTGAAGTATATGGTCCTCCTGCAGGTACCGGTGATATCATCCGCAGTTATCCCCATGGCATGGATGAGCGATATCCATGACAGGGCCGGGATCTTCGTTGTCATCCTTGTCGGGCTGCACCTCTTCCTCAACCGCGGGTGGCTCATCACGATGACAAGGAAAATTCTTGCCGGTGCTGCTGACACCCCATAAACCTGCTCCTGTATCCTACCTGCGGCAAAGGAAATTATTTTGAGAAAAAGCTCGCACCAAGGTCACCGGTATTCGAGTAGCCCCGCTGCTCCCAGAACCCCCGGTAGGATGGATCATCAGAAAGCTCGATCTTCTCGATCCATTTGATCCACTTGTATCCCCACTTGTCTTCGGCAACGAGCTGGAACGGATACCCGCGTTCCGCAGGCAGGGTCACGTTATTCATCCGGTATGCCATGATAATGTCCCGTTCCATGAGATACGCGAGGGGAAACGATGTGGTATACCCATCCCGGGCAGTGAAGATAACGGTATTTGCACGGGGGGACGGACCGGCATGCCGGATAATGTCGCGCACCAGCACACCCTCCCAGAGGATGGTTGCATCCCAGCCTTCCACACAGTGAAGGGTCACTACCTTGGTGTAGCGGGGGTAGGTATCGAGGACTTCGCGGTACGTGTAAACATCCGTGGCATTGGTCAGCCCGGTAACCGTCAGTCTGTACGTGGTTTCGTTGACCTGCTGGGGCCCTTTGATGGAATTCTCCCGAAAGGCGCTGAGGGAAGAGAGATCCGTCCCCTGGTAGGACCTGATCTCGACTGCTTCAAGGGATGAACCACCGGTCTTTGACAGGGTTGATACCGGGATACCAAAAACAATGACTGCCAGCATCACTGCCATCAGGAGTCCCGCACCAGCCAGGACAGCACCGGATCTCATAAGGAAATACCTGATCGCAGGAGCTCATTAACTATCGCACCAACCAATTTCAGGGTTTGCTCATCCTGCCTGGAGCTTGGGGGAGGGTTGGACACGGTATTGAGGGGGTCGGGCCGGGTCACGGGCAGATCTGGCAGGAGCCCTGCCAGACCAGCATCCCGACATAATCGTGCGTTTTTCCCTCGGACACGGAACGTGCGGCCGGGTTCATGGGACTTGATTCATTGCAGTTTTTTGGTAAAAAAAATCCGGGTTCGCCCGGCCCGACCCCCCTTTTCATGCAAGGCAAAACTACCTTCATTGCGCATGGAGATATCGACGGAACAATGCCGGCTTTTTCTCCAGGGGAAGCAAAGGAGGGTCGGGCAGGGACATTCCGGAAAAAATCGCTCCGGCCCCCCCACCCAAACACTCAATACCCGGGCTACAAGAACACAAAGGTGTGTGATTCCATGGAACAGGCACCAATGATCCGGCCCGGTGATGCTGCAAAGAACTTCTCGCTCAAAGACCAGAACGACAGGACGTTCGGTCTCTATGAACAGGCTAAAATGCGGGTTCTCCTCTCGTTCCACCCCCTTGCATGGACGGAATTCTGCGCCGCACAGATGAAATCGCTTGAAGAAAACCAGAATACGTTTGCGGCGCTGAACTGCTGTGCCGTGGGAATCAGCGTTGACTCAAAACCCTGCAAGAAGGAGTGGGCAAAGAGCCTCGGGATCACGGGCACGCGGCTCCTCTGCGACTTCTGGCCGCACGGGAATGTTGCCATGAAATACGGGATATTCCGTGACGAGAACGGCTTCTCGGAGCGGGCCAACATTATCATTGACCAGAACCAGCAGGTGGTCTTTGTAAAGGTGTACCCGATCCATTCCGTGCCCGACATCGCGGAGATCATCGCATTCCTGGAGAAAAATCCCTGACCAGCCGGCCTTCATGAAAGGGGCCCAGCAATAGAGGGACAAGAGCCCCAGCCTTTTTCAATAATAAATAAAATTACCACTATGAGATCCCGTTTTTCTTCCCTCGCGATAACGATCCTGCTGGCACTCATGATACTCACAGCCCCGGTCGCCGCTGATGAACCCGCGGCCCCGCAGCCAACCGTTGTCTGCACGCCACCCCCCTGCCAGCCGGGCGGGGAGTTCACCTGCCCGCTTCCCGGGGGCTGTCCCGGGGGATGCGGTATGATCTGTGCAACACCAACAGTTGTCTGTACTCCGCCACCCTGCCCGCAGGGAGGTGAATTCACCTGCCCGCTTACGAACGGGTGCCCGGGTGGGTGCGGCATGGTCTGCGAAACCCCAACCATTGTCTGCACCCCGCCCCCGTGTCCACCGGGAGGGAAATTCTCCTGCCAGCTGGCAGACGGCTGCCCGGGGGGCTGTGG
>JAAZNH010000207.1 GCA_012798365.1 Methanomicrobiales archaeon
CGTCATGTGGGGCAGCAACGCAGTCGAGGCCCACCCGCTCGCATCACGCCGCGTCATGCAGGCAAAGGCGAAGGGGATCCCAATCGTTGTCGTCGACCCGCGCTACAGCGCAACTGCCCGGCTCGCCGACCAGTATATACGGTTCACCCCCTCGACCCACATCGCGCTCGCCAACAACATGATGTACTACATCATCAAGGAAGGCCTCGAGAACAAGGACTTCATCAAGGAGCGCACCAAGGGATTCGACGATCTCAAGAAGACCGTCGAGAAGTATGCTGACGCAACCAAGATCCACGGCGTGCCGCAGGATGTTGTCCTGGACTTTGCCCGCAAGTACGCCAAGGCTAAGAACGCTGTTATCATCTACTGCCTCGGTATCACCGAACTCACCACCGGTACCGACAACGTCCGCTCGATGGGCAACCTCGCCCTCCTGACCGGCAACGTCGGCCGCCCGGGCGTCGGTGTCAACCCGCTCCGTGGCCAGAACAACGTGCAGGGCGCCTGCGACATGGGTGCCTACCCCAACGTCTACTCCGGCTACCAGGCCTGCTCCGTCCCCGAGAACCGGGCAAAGATGGAGAAGGCATGGGGCATGAAGGAGGGCTCCCTGCCCGACTGGTACGGTGTCACCCTCACTGAGCAGATCACCCAGTGCGGCGACCCGATCAAGGCCATGTACATCCTCGGCCTGAACCCGGTTGTCACCTACCCTGACAGCAACCACGTCAAGCGCAGCCTTGACAAACTCGACTTCCTCGTTATCCAGGATATCTACTGGACCGAGTCCTGCCAGTACGCAGATGTTATCCTGCCCGGTACCTGCTTTGCAGAAAAGGACGGCACGTTCACCAGCGGCGAGCGCCGTGTCAACCGTGTCCGGAAGGCAGTTGACGGCCCCGGCGAGTCCAAGTACGACTGGGAGATCATCGGCATGCTTGCCAAGAAGATGGGCCTCAAGGGCTTTGAGTGGAAGACTGCCAAGGATGTCTGGGACGACATGCGCTCCTGCACGCCGAACATGTTCGGTGTGACCTACGAGAGGATGGAGAAGCCCGAGTCCGTCCACTGGCCCTGCCCGGCAGAAGACCACCCCGGCACCCCGATCCTCCACATCGGCAAGTTCTCAGCAGCTGATGGCAAGGGCACCATGTTCGGCCTTGAGTACCGTGAGCCCGCAGAAGTGGCAGATGCCGAGTACCCGTTCACCATGATGACCGGGCGCCTGATCTTCCACTACCACTCCCGGACCCAGACCGACAAGTGCGCCGACCTCCACCGGGAAGTCCCCGAATCCTATGTCCAGATGAACACGCAGGACGCCAAGGAACTCGGCATCAAGCACCACGACAAGGTCAAGATCTCAAGCCGCCGCGGCGAGACCATCACCACCGCCCGCGTGACCGACGATGTCGGCCCGAAGGTCATGTACATGACCATGCACTTTGCCGATGGTGTCAACAACCTCACCAACACCGCGCTCGACCCGCTCTCCAAGATGCCTGAGCTGAAACACTGTGCAGTCAAGGTTGAGAAGGTGGCATAACATGACCAAGAAAGGCGATATGATCTATGCATGGACCAATGATGCAGAGATCCAGAAGAAGGCAGAACTCGGTGGCGCAGTCACCGCCCTCTGGAAGTATGCACTCGAGTCCAAGATGCTCGATGCAATCCTCGTAGTCACCAAGGGTGTTGACCTGTACGATGCAGTACCGGTCCTCATCACCGACCCCAAGGACATTGCAAAGACCGCCGGCTCGCTCCACTGCGGTACGCTCCTCCTGCCCAAGCTCATCAAGAAGTACCTCAACGAGGACAAGACCCGCAAGATTGGTGTCACCGTCAAGGGCTGCGATGCAATGGGCTTCTACGAACTTGCAAAGCGCAAGCAGCTCGACCTCGACCGCATCATCATGATCGGTGTCAACTGTGGTGGCTCAGTCAGCCCGGTTCTCGCCCGCAAGATGATCAAGGAGAAGTACGGCGTTGACCCCAACATCGTCCACAAGGAAGAGATCGACAAGGGCCAGTTCATCATCGAGTACGAAGGCCAGCACAAGGGTATATCCGTTGACGAGCTCGAAGAGCACGGCTTTGGCCGCCGCTCCAACTGCCGCCGCTGCAAGATGAAGATCCCCCGCCAGGCAGACCTTGCCTGCGGTAACTGGGGTGTCATCGGACCCAGGGCCGGCAAGGCAACCTTTGTCGAGGTCTGCTCCGAGAAGGGTGCAGCACTCGTTGACGGCGCAGTAAAGAAGGGCATCCTCACAACCGAGGCAGCCAACCCCAAGGGTCTTGAGATCCGCGGAAAAGTTGAGGGCGCAATGCTCAAGCTCGGCGACAAGTGGCGCAAGCACGACTTCGAGGCACTCGGCGAGGGTAAGGACCGGCTGAAGAAGATCATGGCCGAACCCTCCCGCTGCATCAAGTGCTACCAGTGCATTGACCAGTGCCCCATCTGCTACTGTGTTGACTGCACCACGAAGAACCCGGCCTATGTCCCGCCCGGCGAGCTACCGGTCAACTTCATGTTCCATCTCATCCGCTACGCCCACATTGCAGACTCCTGCATCAACTGCGGCCAGTGCGAAGAGGTCTGTGCAGCCGAGATCCCAAATGCACTCTTCATGCACGCCCAGCAGGTCGAGCTCGAGAAGATGTTCGGCCACAAGCCCGGCCAGGACATGGAACTCCCGATCCTTGCCTATGCTGAGGAACGCGAAGAACGCGGCCGCCTGCACAACACCGGCAGCGACCTGATCTACCTCAATGTCTTCAACCCCTTCAAGGGTACAGGACACTGATCAAACCTTTTTTAGCATTGCCGTACCGGCCTTCTGCCAGGTTACCAGTTGTCCTCACTACTCCGGGTTTCAAAACACGTTTTTTCAGATACCCGGGATCGTAGTGTGTCCTGCTGATTTTCATTAATAAAATCGCTATTGATCAAAACTGCCATCATACTGGCACAAAACAGGTACGGTCCTGATATCAGATGCCCTTGGCCCCTTCGGCCCATCGTTTCCGGATTTCTCCTTCAAGGAAGGCAAGCACCATACCGATGATGAAGGCAAGGGTCATCGAGAAGAAAAGCGCAAGGAGGGCAATAACACCGGTGACGAGATACGAGTCCGTCCTGATACTGTGCCGGCCCATCTCAATCCCCACAAAAACCAACAGGGACCCCAGCACCCCGACAGCGATAATGGAGAGGACCTGCGGGGATGTGAAGAAAAGGGCGAGGATGATGAAAATGATACCGGCGTAAATGTTCGCCCCGCCGGTCCGTGCCCCGTACCGGTACTGCCCCGCAAGCCCGCCGGCCCCGTGGCACATCGGGAAGCCGCCAAACGGGACAGAAGTCAGGTTCATCAGCCCGATGGTTGTCGAAAAGCGCTTGGGGGGGACATCCTGTGCAAAGAGGTCTTTTGTCAGGAGCGATGTTGCCAGGATTGCATTGGTAATTGTCAATACCACCTGGGGAAGCACAAGAGATGCAAACCCGTTTGTGAAATCCATTGTCGTGGGAATGACGAGTTTTGGGGCCGGGATGAAACTTAAGGGGGGCATTCCGTAGATGATAATCCCGGCAACAAGACCCACACCGATCACGACAATTGCCGAGAGATCCGGAACGGATCGGAATCTCACCAGCAGGTAAAAACAGGCAATAATCGCGATGCCGATAAAGAAGAAGACCGGGTCCTTTACAACAAAGTCCCAGGAAGCTTTGAACAGGAGAAGGGCAAGTCCCAGCTGGATTCCCCGGACAACACTCTGGGGAACCCATTTTTCTATGATGCCAAAAAACCTCCCGTACCCAAGAACAAGAAAGATTACCCCGAGAATCAATCCCGCAGCAGCGATCTCGGTACTGCCGATTGCCCCTGCGATCACGATTACCGCCACGGCTTTCATCGGTTCGAGCGGGATAGGCAGCCGGTAATACAGGCCGGTGATGATGAACCAGATCCCAAAGAAGAGGAGGACATACCTCGCATTCACATCGGAAACTAATGCAACTGCGAGGATGAGGGGGATGATTGTTCCAAAATCCCCCAGAGAGCCGGATAATTCCGAGAGATTAAACCGGAGTTGGGGCAGGGATGTCGGGGACACGGGGATCAGCGCGAAAGAGTGGTGATGTTTTTTACTCATACCGGATGTAAACCGGATGGGAAACCATAATTAAAATAAAGTAAAGGTAATCAAAGGAATTAACCTTTGCAACAGGGTTCGCAAGGGATCCAGAATAATACCGGTGCAGGTGACAGGCAGTGAGTGAGATCATCCAGGGTATCGAGCAGGCTTTGAATCTCATCATTACCATGAATCCTGAGGTTATGCAGATAGCATTCCTCTCCCTGTATATCTCCCTGTCAGCAACCATCATTGCTGCAATCATCTCGATCCCGCTTGCCGGCCTCATCCACTTCTCCGAATTTGCCGGTAAACGGGCTGTCATTATTCTCATCCAGACACTCTATTCAGTGCCCACCGTCGTGGTCGGCCTGGTCATCTATCTTCTTATCTCCAAGAGCGGCCCCCTGGGGTTCCTAGGACTGCTCTTCACACCCCAGGGCATGATCCTGGGCCAGACGGTCCTCATCATCCCAATTATGACCGGCCTGATCATTTCTGCACTGGGTGGTGTTGACAAGGGCATCAGTGATACGCTTATCGCACTGGGCGCAACAACCTGGCAGAAAATTATCGAGATCGTAAAAGAAGCACGATATGCAATCCTCGGGGGTGTCGTCCTCGGGTTTGGCCGGGCGATCGCTGAAGTCGGCGTCGCAATGATGATCGGAGGAAACATCCGGGGCGAGACCCGCGTCCTCACCACCGCCATCACGCTGGAGACCGGCATGGGCAACTTCCCGCTCTCGATAGCCCTGGGGATTATCCTCCTTTTCATTGCGCTTATCGTTGTCGTTGCCCTGCACCTCATCACGTACAGCCTCTCGCGCGATTCAGCCCAAATCCTCGGAGGTCCAAACGGATGATCAGGATCGATCGTATCACCCGGAGTTTCGGAACAAGCGAGACGCTTCATGACATCACTCTTGAGATCCGTAAAGGCGAGATCTTTACATTCATCGGGCCGAGCGGGAGCGGCAAGACGACCCTCATCCGGCTTATCGACCTGCTCGATGTGCCGACAACAGGAAGAATCTTCTTTGATGGCCAGGACACGAAAACCACGGAAGCCGGGCGCCTTGCAATCCGCAGGCGCATGGGGATGGTATTCCAGAAACCGGCTGTCCTCAATACCACCGTTGCAGAAAATGTTGCATTCGGCCTGAAGTTCCGCGGGGTGGAAAAGCGCACCATACCCGAGAAAGTCCGGTCCGCCCTTGAGCTCGTCGGGCTCTCCGGGTTTGAGGAACGCCGGGCCGTGACGCTCTCCGGTGGCGAGATGCAGAGGGTTGCGCTTGCACGGGCGATGGTGACGGAGCCGGAGGTCTTGCTGCTTGATGAACCCACGGCAAACCTTGATCCCGTCTCGCTTGAGCTGATTGAGGATCTAATCCTCCGTATCCGTGCAGAATTCAAAACAACGATCATCATGTCAACCCATGACATGAACCAGGGGCAGCGCCTCGCTGACAGGATCGGCGTTATCATGAACGGCAGCCTGGTACAGTCGGGTCTTGCCGGAGAGATCTTCTACCAGCCACACGGCCGGGATATTGCCCGCTTTGTCGGGATCGAACCGATTATTGGGGGAGTCGTCACCGAAAATACCGGTGGACATGCCCTCATCCGGGTCGGGAATGTCTGTTTCGAAGCGGTGACCGGCCTTGAAGTGAAAAAGAAAGCCGGGCTGTATATCAGGCCGGAGGAGATCACACTCGCCCCGGCACCGGCACCCATAGGAAAGACGAGTGTCCGCAACCAGATTGTCGGGCATATCACGAAAATGATCCCGAATGGACCGTTTGTCCGGGTCACGGTTGACTGTGGTTTTCCAATAACGGCACTCATCACCCGACGGTCGTGTACCGAACTCGGGCTTACTACCGGGACACGAGTAATTGCCGGCATCAAAGCAACATCAATCCATGTCCTTCCGGAGGAATGATCCCTCCCAGGAATTCAGCCCATAATGATCGGATATCTTCTCACATATTGAACCATCAGGGAAGTACTAAGATTCTGACTGGGCAGTGAAGCCGGAAACGCACACAGAAGTTCATTGAGATGGGGGATAAATGACCTGCAGTCATCTTGGCAGGATATGCATCCATCATATTAGGAACGGAAACCTGCGCGCCAAAAATGCGCGGGCAATGCAGGAATCCTTTCCTGGTTAACTGAATGTGATTGATATTAAAAACTCGATAAATTTTTGAAATTAATCAAAAAAGAGCCTGAAAATGAACACTACCCACAAATAATCACCATTTTTACAAAAATTTCAGCACGCTTAAATAGGGTTCTGCCAGACCTCTGATTTGTCACGAGGTGTGATACATGGATTTCAAGTACGTACCAACTACCTGTCCGTATTGCGGGACTGGATGCGGGTTCAACCTTGTTGTCGCAGATGGCAAGGTTGTCGGCGTCCAGCCGTGGCAGCGCAATCCGGTCAATGAAGGAAAACTCTGCCCCAAGGGCACCTATGCCTGGGAATTTATCAACCACCCGGACCGGCTGACCAAGCCCCTCATCAAGAAGGATGGCAAGTTTGTTGAAGCCACCTGGGACGAAGCATACAAGCTCATCGCCCAGAAGTTCAAGTCCTACAAGGGCGACGAGATCCAGTGCCTTTCTTCAGCACGTGTCTCAAACGAAGAGAACTACTTAATGAACAAGTTCGCCCGGGCAGTCCTGAAGACCCCTAACATCGACCACTGCGCCCGGCTCTGCCATGCTTCAACGGTCGTCGGCCTTGCCGGAACATTTGGATCCGGTGCCATGACCAACTCGATCGAAGATATCGGCGAGTCCAAATGCGTTTTTGTGCTTGGTTCAAACACCTTTGAGAACCACCCGCTTATCGGCCGGCAGATCATGCTTGCCAAGAAGCGTGGCGGCAAGGTCATTGTGGCAGACCCGCGCCTGACCCCGACGGCAAAACAGGCAGACCTGTTTATGCAGTTCCACTCGGGTACTGATGTTGCCATCCTCAACGGCCTGATGCAGTACATCATCAAGAACGGCTGGGAGAACAAGGACTTCATCAAGAACCGGACCAAGGACTTCGAGAAACTCAAGGAAGTTGTCATGAAGCCCGACTACGCTCTTGACAAAGTCTCGAAGATCAGCGGTATCCCCGAGGACCAGCTCAAGACTGCAGCCGAGTGGATTGCAAAAGCAGAATCCTCAAACGTCCTGTACTCGATGGGCATCACCCAGCACACCACCGGTGTCGACAATGTCAAGTCGGTTGCAAACCTCCAGATGCTGACCGGCCATCTTGGCAAGCGCGGCGGCGGTGTCAACGCACTCCGTGGCCAGAACAATGTGCAGGGCGCCTGCGACATGGGTGCACTGCCGAATGTTTACTCCGGTTACCAGGCAGTCATCAACCCGGACTTCCAGAAGAAGATGAAGGAAGCATGGGGCGTCTCTGATATTGCAGCAGGCAGGGTCGGCTACACCGTCACCGAGATGGTCAATGTCCTTGCTGACACCCCCGGCAAACTGAAATGCTTGTACATCATGGGTGAGAACCCGATGATCTCCGACCCCGACCTCCACCATGTTGAGAAGGGTCTCAAGAATGCAGAATTCATTGTCGTCCAGGATATCTTCCTGACCGAGACTGCCCAGCTCGCTGACGTTGTCCTGCCCGCTGCCTGTTACGCAGAGAAGGACGGCACCCAGACCTCAACGGAACGCCGCGTCCAGAAGTGGAGGAAAGCCCAGGACCCGCCCGGCGAGGCAAAGCCTGACTGGCAGATCATCTGCGAACTGGCAAAGGTCATGGGATTCGAGAAGCAGTTCCCGTTCAAGAGCCCCGAGGAGATCTTTACTGAAGTTGCAAAGGTCACCCCGTCCTATGGTGGGATGGACTATGTCCGGCTCGAGAAGCCTGAAGCCCTCCACTGGCCCTGCCCGGCAAAGGACCACCCCGGCACCCCGATCCTGCACAAGGAGAAATTCGCCCACCCGGACGGCCTTGGCGTCTTCACGCCGATCGAGTTCAAGTACCCAGCTGAAGTCCCGGACAACGAGTTCCCGATCATCCTCACCACCGGCCGCTGCATCTGGCACTGGCACACCGGCTCCATGACCCGCCGCTCACCCGACCTTGCACGCGAAGAGCCGACGGGCTGGGTTGAGATCAATGATGATGATGCAAAGGAATGGGGCATCAAGGACAAAGAGATGATCAAGGCAGTCACCCGCCGTGGCGAGATCACGATTGGCGCCCGCGTCACCAAGGGCATCAAGCGCGGAGAAGTCTTCATCCCGTTCCACTTCGTGGAATGCGCCGCAAACGTGCTGACCAACAACGCTCTTGACCCGACCGCAAAGATCCCGGAGTTCAAGGCCTGTGCTCTCAGGATTGAGAAGATCAAGGAGGCCTGAAGATGGCAAAGAAAGGCGATATGCTCTACGCGTGGACCAACGACGCAGAGATCAAGAAGAAGGCAGAACTCGGGGGAGCAGTCACCGCAATCTGGAAGCACGCTCTTGACAGCAAGGCCGTCGACGCAGTCCTCGTCATCTCCAAGGGTACTGACCTGTACGATGCAAAGCCGGTCTTAATCAAGGACTCCAAGGAACTGGCAAATACCGCCGGTTCACTCCACTGCGGGACGCTCCTGCTGCCCAAACTGATCAAGAAATACATGGATGGCGCCGCAAACATGAAGATCGGTGTCACGGTCAAGGGCTGCGATGCAATGGCATTCTATGAACTTGCCAAGCGCAAGCAGATCAACCTCGACAACATCGTCATGATCGGTGTCAACTGCGGTGGCTCCGTCAGCCCCGTCCTTGCACGGAAGATGATCAAGGAGAAGTACGGTGTTGACCCGGACAAGGTCCACAAGGAAGAGATCGACAAAGGCCAGTTCATCATCGAGTACGAGGGAGGCCACAAGGGCATCTCCGTTGACGAACTCGAAGAGCATGGCTTTGGCCGTCGCTCCAACTGCCGCCGCTGCAAGATGAAGATCCCCCGCCAGGCTGACCTTGCCTGCGGTAACTGGGGTGTCATCGGCGAAAAGGCCGGCAAGGCAACCTTCGTTGA
>JAAZNH010000208.1 GCA_012798365.1 Methanomicrobiales archaeon
GCATTGTGCTCAAAGAAGGGGACGTGGGCTGCACCAATACCCAGGATCAGGGAGGGGTCGATCTCAAGGTGGGTGTGCTCGGGCGTCAGCTTCGAGAAGTCCATGGCAATGAGGAGGTCTTCCTCCTCTTCAGCGTCAATGAACTCGATGAGTCCGCGCTGGACAAACGAGTTCATGTCAACTTCCTTGCGCTCAAGACGGGCAAGGTCTTCCTCGGTAATGAGGGGCTCGCCGTTCTTCAGTACAATAAGCGGGCGGCGGGCACGACCGCGGTCGGTCAGGAGGACAACATCCCCGTTGTATTCCTTGTGGGAGACGTTCACTTCAGACGAAATGGCTCCCTGGCGGCGCATGGTCCTGATCGTGCCGACAAGCTCTTTGGGGTCATCGACAAGGCCGATGAGCGCACCGTCAACAAAGACGCGTGATTTCTTGCTCATGATTCACCCCTGATGTGCTCGACACCGAGATTGTGCAGGATCCGGAGGATCTCTTCTTCATCGTCAACACCTTTGCTGATCTCGACCATCTGGGCGAAGTTCTTGACAAGACCACAATTCGGGCCTTCTGGTGTCTCGCTCGGGCAGATCCGGCCCCACTGGGTCGGGTGCAGGTCACGGGCCTCGAAGTGGGGCTGGGACCGGGAGAGCGGGGAGATGACACGGCGCAGGTGCGAGAGCACGGCCATGTGGTCAACGCGGTCAAGCAGCTGGGAAACACCCGTCCTTCCGCCCACCCAGTTACCGGTTGCAAGCGGGTGGAGGAGGCGTTCAGTCAGCACGTCGGCACGGACAGCAGTGGCAATGGAGAGGTCGCGGTGACGCATGCTGGCGCGCTCGAGCTGGTACTTGATATCACGGGTGAGCCGGTTTAAGGAGATACGGAAGAGGTCTTCCATTAAATCACCGGCAAGTTTCAGCCGCTTGTTGGAGTAGTGGTCCTTGTCATCGATCCTGCGCTTGGAAAGGACAAGGTCAAAACAGGCTTCTGCCATGCGGCCGAGGAAGTGCGCCTTTGCAAGCCGTACCGAGAGAACTGCTTCCTGGTAGCCCTCATCGCCTTCCTTGAGGTTTGCCGGCATCGCGTAGTTGAGGTGGGGCAGGAGATAGTTGTCTAAAACAAACTCGGCGCGCTTGCGCTGGTAGTCCTTGGTCTGGTTGGGTGCCAGTTTCTTACCCACGTACATGACACCGCCATCAACGGAATCGCATTCGCTCTCCTCAAGGTTCTGCATCATGAACGTGAGGATATCCTCGTCGGTAGAAACCGCGTTCACGACTTCCTGGTCATTGGTCATGCCCAGTGCCCGCATCAGGTCCACAAACTTGAGGTGCCCTGCAACGGAGGGGAACGAGACTTCAAGAAGGTTCTTCTTGTTCCGCTCGACAACAACCAGTGCACGGTACCCGCGGAACTGGGAGAACACCTTGGCTACGTAGATCCTCTCATTGTAGCGCTCGGTGAACTCGGTCATGATCTTGTTGGACGCAAGGTCCTCTAAGGTCATGAGCACGCGCTCTGTTCCGTTCACGATAAAATAGCCGCCGGCATCGAATGCATCTTCCCCGTGGGAGACGCGCTGCGTGTCGTCCATCCCGTACAGGTTGCAGGCAAGAGACCCGACCATGATCGGGAGCTGCCCGATTGTGGTGATGATGGGTTCCTGCCGGTCTTCGCCATGAACCAGCGTAAGCCCCAGCTGGATTGGCGCCGCATAGGTCAGGTTGCGGAGACGGGCTTCACTGGGATAGAGTTCTCCCTGTGAACCGTCTGCTTCCCGGACCAGCGGCTTTTTCACTTCGATGGTCCCGAGTTCCACCCAGACCGGGTCATTATTCTTGCCCCGGTTCTCGATGTCGGTCTCGATAACCCTCTGCTCATTTACCACTTTCTGGAGATTGTGTTTTAAGAAATAGTTGAAGGAGTCAAGCTGGTGGCGCGCAACATGCTCCCGTGAAAAATATGCCCTCGATAAGATACTTCTGTCAATCAGACTGACCAACCCCGGAATTACTTCTTTGGTCTCTTGATCACGAGACGGAATGCCTCGGCCCTGCCAGCCGTGTGACTCGCCCGGATAATCTTTATCACATCATCGACTTGTGCGCCGATAGTCTTCACAGCAGGATCGTCGTTGTAGATTTTAGGTAATTGCTCCGTAGTAATGTTGTAGTGCGACAGGAGTTCTGATACCTCCTCCTCGCTCATGATTTTATGGTCTGGCACCATCACGTGGTCCAACACATTCAGTTTGGTGCTCAATGAAAAACCCCCTCAAAGATGAATAGATTTCCTCTCAGATGCATCACCGCAAAAAACCCACGATTACTCGTGGCAACGGGCCCGGAGGGATTTGAACCCCCGACCACCTGGTTAAAAGCCAGGCGCTCTACCGAACTGAGCTACGAACCCCGGAATTCTTAGATGTACAGCATTATAACAATGCGGATGAACTATTTAAATATTCTTGCAGATTTACCCATTTTCTACACGTTTCCAAATGAGGAAACGCTACTCGCCTGCCCGGGTAAACTTCTCATTGATCTCCTTCAGACGTATCTCATCGGTTTTTATCTTCTCCTCAAGCCGGGCAATTGCCGCGAGATCCTCCTCCGGTACTGCGCTCCCGGGACGGTTGACCGCGCTGGAGCGTTTCAGGACCGCGAGCAGGTTCGCATCCACCTCAATGCTCCGGCGGAGCTGGGAATATTCCTCGATAAGTGCCGGATCCAGCCCTGCATCCCTGGCAACAACCGCCTCCATGCTCACATTCTTCCGGCGCTCAAAGATCCTCGCGATGGCATCCAGGAGCTGGGCAGGATTGACCGGTTTTGAGACAAAGTCGTCGATATTGAGGCGGTGTTCCTGGGCCTCCTCCGGCGTAATTTTCTTGGCCGAGAACATCAGGACAGGGATACTGCTGATCGCCGGGTTTGCCTTGATACGCTCAAGAGTTTCCCAGCCGTCCATGGGCTCCATCATGATGTCAAGGAGGATAAGGTCCGGCTTTGTCGTGGCGAGGAGCGCGAGGGCTTCATCGCCACCATGCGATGCAAGGGGTTTGAACCCTTTGCGCTTGAGGAGGGCAACCAGGCCATCAACAATGTAGGGACTGTCATCGACAATCAGGATCGTGTCATCTGCCATAGGTTCCTCTCAGTTACAGGGATGTGCGGAAGCGATAACCGGCGGATACTGGCTGGAACAGTATTCCCCGGATTCTTCAGGCCGCATGATATCAGGTTAGATAATGGGGGGGCAGCAGGCTGCCGGAGGTCATTTCTGGACAGGGTTCCCGGAAAGTTCGCCCTTGATCTGCTGGAGGCGGTTCTCCTGGAACTTGATATTCATCTCCATGCTCTTGATGGCACGGGAGATTTCATCGCTGACACGGACTTTTGAGTCATTGAAATTATAGGTGGTCTCAAGGATCTTCATGAGGCGCTTGTTGACATCGATGCTCTTGCTGAGCCGGGCATATTCGGTGATGATCTCTGCATCAAACCCGGACTGCTTGGCCATGTCCATGTCCGATTTTATTGACTGCCTGCGGGTGAGCACGTGCTCGATTGCATCATAGAGCTCGCGGTGGGTGATGGGCTTGAGGACATAGTCCTCGATATAAATGCCATATTCCTGGGCTTCTGCCGGAGTGAGCTGTTTTGCCGTCAGCATGAGCACCGGGATCTCTTTTGTCTCAGGATTCTCCTTGATGCGTTCAAGGGTTTCCCAGCCATCCACCGGCTCCATCATGATATCAAGCAGGATCAGATCAGGAGTAACCGTCTTGAGAATCTCCAGACATTCCTCGCCCCCGTATGCAGCAACGGTCCGGTACCCGCCCCGTTCAAGCATTGTGACGAACACATCGACAATAAAAGGGCTGTCGTCAACAACAAGAATTGTATACATCACATCGCCTCCCTGATTTTATGTGCAACCTCAAGCATCTGCTTGTTGATCCTGATGGTATCTGCATTATCTGTGATGATGGCTGCAATAAGAAAGTTTTCCCCTGCGCCCATGATCACGATAGAAGAATCCTCCGCTCGGATGGTGACAGAGCCAAGGGATTTCATCCGGATAATGCTCCCGACCGATTCTGCAGATGCAAGTATTGTCGCAGAAAGGGCCCCGAACCAGGGTTCATTCAGATCACGGTCGAAATGCTTTCCAGCGATAATGCCATCCCGTGATACAAGGGCACATGCCGCAACCCCCTCAATTGCTTTTACCTGTTCAATAAATGCAGAGATCTTCTCTTTTAACATGCTCCTGCTCCTGCTGCACTACCCTGTGTAATTGATAATACCTGATAGGAGCATATATACATATTGTTTTTCCTGTCTTTGTACACCTGACCCGCAGATGGAAAAATCCATTTTATTATCGCGATTCCGAGGAAATATTGGCAGGTTTTCCCCGAATTTCCGGAGAAAAACCCTGGCCATTATGGTCCCTTGCCAAAGCCGGGTTTTGGGATCCCGCGCAAATGGAACCGGAAAGACTGAGGGGAATCGTTCCTTGGGAATTAACAATTTATAAATACCATTTTCCCCAACCAGTTGAAATAAGAATTCAGATGATCCGGGCATATACCATCACTTCAGGAAAAGGCGGAGCGGGCAAGACTACGCTTACAGTAAATCTTGGTATATCACTCGCCCTGCTGGACCGCGAGACCTACATTCTTGATGCGGATATCGGCATGGCAAACATGGCCCTCATCCTGGGAATGGATGACGTCCCGGTCACCCTCCATGAAGTCCTGGCCGGCAAGGCCGATATCGAGGATGCCATCTACGAAGGCCCGGCAGGAGTCAAGGTGGTCCCAAGCGGCATCTCCCTCCAGGGATTCCAGCAGGCAGATCCCGATAAACTGCGCGATGTCATGCATAAGCTGGTTGACCGCTGCGAGTACCTCCTTATCGATGCCCCGAGCGGGATCTCCAAGGAGGGCGTGGTCCCGCTCTCCGTTGCCGACCAGGTCATCCTTGTAGTCAACCCGGAACTCGCATCCATGGCCGATGCACTCAAGACCAAGATCCTCTGTGAAGTGATGGGAGGAAGTGTCTACGGGGCAATCCTGAACCGCGCCGGCCTTGAGCACACGGAGCTCCGTTCGCAGAGTGTCGAGGATGTCCTGGGCGTGCGGGTCATTGATGTTGTTCCGGAAGATGCCAGCGTCCGCAGGGCCGCTGCATACAAGACACCCTGCGTCCTGAAATACCCGAGCACGGATGCAACCCGGGCGTTCAAACGGATTGCAGCCCAGATGTGCGGTGTTGAGTATGAAGAAGAAGCGGACAAGCAGAAAGATGAGAGTTTTGTCGACCGGCTTGCCCGTGCGGTGTTCAGATGATAGAGTTATTCGGGGTTCTTATGGCTTATGAAGGATACATGCTGGTGTTGTTCGGCGGTGTCATCGTTGTTCAGCAGTTCATCATTTACCTGATGTATGTCCGGATACGGCAGCTGCTGGACGAGATTGATGCCATCGAAGGCAAGATCAGGATTACCGATACAGAACTTGAGAACCTGATCAGCCGCGTTGAAGAGTTCAAGCGCGGTAATATCTGATCCGGCCCGACCACTCTTTTTTTTCCCCGATTCCCCGCATCGCACAACATAAGATACATAAGTGATATGTGCGAATAGTATGAGAGCGGGGCCATAGGGTAGCCTGGCCATCCTAGGAGACTGGGGGTCTTCTGACCTGAGTTCAAATCTCAGTGGCCCCATTTTATTTTCACGCATAACCAATTCTCTTGCAGCCATGAAGCTGACTGACACCTGTATTGACTGCCTTTTGTCCCGGGTTATATTCGAATGCGAACTCTCATCCGCTGACAAGGAAGCCACTGAGAAGATTGTTGCTGCCTGCCGGGAGATGCTCGGCTCCATGAAGGATTCGGCCCTGTTTCACCCCCAGATTGCCAGTGCCATCCACCGCAAGGCCTGTGAGATGCTGGGCATCACCGACCCGTTTGCTGACCTGAAACGGGCCGGTAACGAACAGGCTATGGAAGTATGCAGGGAAGTCCGGGGCGGGCTTCATACCTTCCATGATTATGTCCTTGCAAGCGTGATTGGCAATACGTTTGACTATGCTGTGAAGGACCACGATGTGACGGCTGATTTCTCCCGGTTCTTTGCCAGTGAATTCAAAAAAGGACTGGATGTCGATGACACGGATGAGATACTGAAGCGATTGGCACGAGTCGTGTATCTTACCGACAACTGCGGGGAGATCGTTCTTGACCGGCTCCTCGTGGGATTCCTCAAGGAACAGGGATCCCACGTGACTGTTGCGGTTCGGGATGCCCCAATCCTCAACGATGCTACGATGGAGGATGCCCTGCGGCTGGGATTTGACAAGGTTGCTGACTGCCTGACAACAACCGGCGGCGGCGCCGAGATTGGCCTTGACCGGGAAAAGATGACGCCGGAACTATCGGCAGCAATCGATAATTGCACGATCATCATCGCAAAAGGGATGGCAAATTACGAGTCCCTTTCGATGTATAAGGATCTTCCCCCGGTTGCCTACCTCATGTGTGTAAAATGCGAGATGATCGCACAGGACACCGGCATCAGGCGCGGATCAAAAATTGCCCAGCTGCGAACATAACGGGGCAATCTTCTCATCCTCACATCCGTTTCGGAGATCAAAGATTGCAAAACTCCGGCTCTGATTCCGGTAAAGCGGCAGTCCGGTGCGCAAACCGGATACCGGAATCCTCTTTTTATAAACACTTCCGGAAAATTTCCCATAAAATTTTAAGCGCGGACACAGACATCAATTGATTATGGTACTTCCTGATGTGGGAATATCCTTTGGATGGCTGCTGATCATCGGCGGAGCACTCCTGCTCCTCGTGGAGGTATACAGCCCGGGCTTTTTTGTCACGGTACCTGCCACGGTTATGATCATACTGGGAGTCCTGCAGCTTGTCGGGGTTGACATATCCAACCCCTGGATGGGAGGGATTATTGGTATCACAACGGCTATCCTCGCGGCGGTTGCCACGGTGTATCTCTACGGGAGGATCACGCCCAATGAAAGCCCGACCACCATCAGCCGGGATTCCCTTGTTGGAAAAGAGGGGATCGTGAAGGTTGCCGTCAACGCAACCACCCTTTCCGGTAAGGTCCTTATCGGCACAACGGAATGGAGCGCCCGGTCAACGGGGCTTGCTATTCCGGAAGAACGAAAAGTGAAAATTGTGGACTCCGAAGGAGTCCATATCATTGTTGAAGAGGTAAAATAACATGGCATTCATCGAAACACTCATCGTCATATTCCTGATCCTTGTCGTCATCGCCATCTTTGCAAAAGGTGTCGTCATCGTCCAGCCATACGAACAGGGCCTGCAGATCCGTCTTGGCCAGTATGTCGGAAGGATGAACCCGGGCTTCCGCTGGATTGTCCCGTTTGTCTCAGAAGTAACAAAACTTGACCTGCGTACGCAGGTGATGGATGTCCCCAGCCAGGAAGTGATCACCAAAGACAACTCCCCGACAAACGTGGATGCAATCGTATACGTCCGCGTTATTGATCCGGAAAAGGCGTTTTTTGAAGTCTCCAATTACCGTCTGGCAACGGTAGCGCTTGCCCAGACAAGCCTGCGAGGAATCATCGGTGACATGGAACTCGACGAGGTCCTGTACAACCGCGATGTCATCAACACCAAGCTCCGCGATATCCTTGACCGCGAGACTGACCAGTGGGGTGTCAAGGTCGAACGGGTCGAGATCAAGGAAGTGGACCCGGTCGAGCAGGTCAAGACTGCAATGACCGAACAGACGGCAGCGGAACGTGCACGCCGTGCAGCCATTCTCCGTGCTGACGGGGAGAAACGCTCGGCAATCTTAAAAGCCGAAGGTCTCCGCCAGAGTATGATCCTTGAAGCGGAAGGGGAACGGCAGAGTAAAGTACTCAGGGCTGAAGGCGAACGGCTCTCGCGCATCCTGCAGGCGCAGGGTGAAGCCCAGGGGCTCCGGATCCTCTCGGTGGGTTCACAGCCGCTCGATAACCGGGCCATGACCGTTCTCTCCCTCAATGCCCTCAAGACCATGGCCAACGGGCAGGCCACCAAGATCATCTTCCCGTTCGAGATCTCGCAGCTGATCCGGCAGGGGGCAAAATTCCTTGGAGCAACGGAGGAGACTGCAGAGGAAGTGTCCGGGCGGCCGGTTATGGATGATGCAATCCTTGGAAATATTCCGCAGCGCGAGGAAGTGGATGCCATTCTCAAGGAGATCCAGGATGCGGTCCCCCAGGTGTCCGAGGATGAACTCAAGGACACCAGCAAGAGAAAAGTTCCCGAATAATCATCCCTTATTTTTTCGGGTATAACGCCGCGGCCTCAAGGGCCGGGCCATATCCCATCCGTACATAGTCCTTGAGCATCCGCCGGGATGAGAACTGGTGTGCGGTCGTACGGATTGCTTCTTTCATCTTCTTCACCCACATGTGCGGCAATCCGTCATCGCTGACCGTGTAATACAGCGGGACAACCTCGTGCTCCAGCAGATCATACAACTGCATCGCATCATGCCTGTCCCGGTCCTGCGGGTTGCCGGAGAAATTGTTCCCAAAAGACCACCCGTTCGTCCCGTTGTACCCTTCAATCCACCAGCCGTCGGGGATGCTCATGTGGAGAACTCCGTTTAATGAAGCTTTCATCCCGCTGGTGCCGCAGGCCTCCATCGGGGGGACCGGGTTATTGAGCCAGATGTCAACGCCATGGACCAGGTACTGGGCCATCTGTTCGCCGTAATCCTCGACAAAGGCGATCCGGCCGCCAAAGTCCTGCTGGTGGGCATACTTGTATACTTTCTGGATGAGCCGTTTGCCTTCATCGTCGGCCGGGTGGGCTTTTCCGGCAAACACAAACTGCACGGGTTTCCAGCGGTTGTTCACGATCTTCCGGAGCCGTTCAATATCGTAGAAGATGAGATCGGCCCGCTTGTACGTGGAAAAACGCCGGGCAAACCCGATGGTAAGTGCACTTGGATCAAGCAGCGATCCACCGGTAATTACGTTAACGGGATCTGCCCCTTCCCCGACCCATTTCCGGCGCTTGAACTCGCGGATCCGGTTGACCAGTTTGCGCTTGAGCTGGGCGTGGACAAGCCAGAGCTCCTCATCGGGGACCTCCGAGATCATCTCCCAGATGAGCGGGCTGTCGTGGTGGTCCAGCCAGCGGGGACACGACGGGGAGAAGTACTGGTTGAGGAGGAGCTCCATTTTGGGATCGAGCCAGGTCGGGACATGGACCCCGTTGGTGATATGCGTGATCGGGACCTTGTCTTCCGGCAGGTCCGGCCAGAGGGGGCGCCACATGGCCCGGGCAACCTCGCCATGTTTTTTGCTCACCCCGTTCCTGAACGCGCTCATCTTCAGTGCAAATGCGGTCATGTTGAAAAGCCCCTGCTGATCGGTCGGGGAGTGCCCCATCTGGAGGAACGTGGACCGATCAATACCCAGGAGCGGATAGTAATGGTTGAAGTACTTGTCCATGAGGACATGTGGGAACTTGTCATGGCCGGCAGGGACCGGAGTATGAGTCGTGAAGAGAGTAGTGTCACGCACCCGCTTTGAGGCTTCCTCAAAACTGACCTTCTCTGCAACCTGTTCCCGGATACGCTCAAGAAGGGCAAAGGCCGGGTGGCCTTCGTTAAGATGCACGATGGAGGGACGGATCCCGAGGACATCCAGGACATAACTGCCGCCGATACCAAGGACAATCTCCTGTCGCAGCCGGAGCTCGTTGTCACCGGTATACAGCCGGTACGATATGAGGCGGTTGGAGGGATCGTTCTCCTTGATATCGGTATCCAGCAGGATAAGGGGGATATTACCCACGTCCACCCGCCAGACAGCAACATAGATCGGGGGATCGATGAACGGGATCTTTGCCACAAGCTGGTTGTCGTGGTTGTACATCACCCGCTTGATAGGCGCCGCGTCGCGGTTGAGGAGCTCCCGGATATTCTCCTGCCAGCCGTCGGCCCCGATGTGCTGGTGCAGGTATCCCTCGGAATACATGAAACCGACTGCAACAAGGGGAAGGCCAAGATCGCTTGACTCCTTGAGGTGATCACCGGCCAAAAAGCCCAGTCCCCCGGCATAGAACGGGAGCGAGTGCTGGAGGCCGTACTCGGCCGAGAAGTAGGCAATCGTCAGGTTCCGGTCAAACGACGTCCGGGCAGCAAACCAGCTGTCACGGGTCTCCAGTTCGTGGCGGAACCGGGACATAACAATATCATAATGGCGAAGATACAGGGAATTTTTTGATGCTGCGATGAGAGTTTCTTCGGGAAGCTCGTGCAGCATCCTGACAGGGTTATGAACACTCTCGCTCCAGGCAATCGGGTTGAGCTGTTTGAAGACCATCTTGACAGCTGGATTCCAGCTCCACCAGAGATTATACGCCAGATCCACCAGCCCCGAGATGCGTTCCGGGACGTGTGCAAACCCTTTCCTTGAAGATTCGGCCACGCGCCACCCCTTAGTAGATGTCTAGTCGCACAACCTTCCATAAATACTATTGCATGAAGAGCGGGCCGGTGCGAACCTTAATTGCGACCGGCCGCACACGAACGTTCTGGGTGACAGCATGGCGGATACAGAAAACTGGGAGGCGATCTACCAGGACACCCGGGTTCCTGCCGCCGGCCCGGCCCTTACCGGGTTTAACGTCAACATCGACCAGATCATCACGATGACCCCGCAACTGCTGGATCATCTGAATTCTTCCGGGGGAAAACTTGCCGGCCTGCGGTCCCGGCTCATCCATGCCATGGAACAATGCACTGCAGAAGAGTGGATCCCTGATGACATGGAGGTGTACGAGGAGATCACCACCTTTTTTTCCCGGTACGGGTCAACCGCCCTTGGGGGCCAGGCAGGAATTGCGGCAGTCCACTTAAAAAGCCTGGGAATACCTGAGGTGTTCTGTATTGCACCGGCTATGGGAGAACAGACGGCCGGGCTGGTCAGGGCCGGGGGTGCGGCGATACCCGGCACGGTCAGCGGCCGGGACATGGTCCATACGATCCTTGAATATCCTCCGGGCCTTGTCCCGCCTGCCCCGGGAACCGTCCCGCGCAACAACCGGTTCATTATATCCCCGCAGAAATCCGCTGCAACCATTCTCCTTCCCAAAAGTGATATGGTCGCAATCCGTGAGCGTGTATCGTCATGCACCCGGGCATTCCTCTCGGGATATCAGTATCTTTCCACCATCCCCGAATTTTCCACTGCTGCTGACCAGATCCGGGCCCTGAAAGAGGCAAATACCGCCCTGCGGGTTCATATCGAATGTGTCTCGGTTGCAGACCGGAGAGTCAATGACGGGATTGTCAAGCATATTCTCCCGGCTGCGGACAGCGCCGGCATGAATGAACATGAACTGACGCTGCTGACCGGAAAACAAGGGGACAAAAGCCCGGCAGGAAGGATGCAGGAGATCCTCGATCTTGCCCGGGCAACAGACCTCTCCCGGATCCATCTCCACACCTACGGGTATTACCTTCTGGTTATCAAAAAAAGCCAGGCACCGCCCGAATCATCGCGTGCTGCCCTCCTGCATGCGGCCCGGGTGGTTGCCAGGGTTGCCGGGAGGAAAAGCGCCGGGATCACACCGGAGGGAATAGCGGCAGTCATGGAGGTCGCGGATACCTTCCCCCA
>JAAZNH010000027.1 GCA_012798365.1 Methanomicrobiales archaeon
GTTTGCCGGGGCAATCCTCTGGCTTGGCATGTCAGGCAGCGGAGTTATGGGCCTTGACGCCCTGCTCTCCACCGGAAAAGCGATAGCCCTTATCCCCGCTGCCCTGATTGGCTTTGCCGGTTTAACAAAAGCCGCCCAGCTCCCGTTCTCCTCGTGGCTTGTCGGGGCCATGGTTGCACCCACCCCGGTATCGGCACTCCTCCACTCGAGCACGATGGTGAAAGCCGGTGTCTATATTATTGTGCGGTTTGCGCCGATCTACCAGTTTACCGTAACCGGTTATATGCTCGCAATGGTGGGTGCGCTGACCTTCCTTATAGCATCCGGAGTTGCAATATCCCAGTCCAATGCAAAGCGCGTCCTTGCGTACTCAACGATTGCCAACCTGGGTCTTATCGTGGCCTGTGCCGGTATCGGGACGTATGAGGCCATCTGGGCAGCAATCCTCCTGATCGTCTTCCACGCCATCTCCAAATCCCTCCTCTTCCTTGCCACCGGCTCGGTCGAGCACCGGATCAAGAGCCGCGAGATCGACGACATGAACGGTCTCATTGTCCGAATGCCCAAGATAACCGCGATGATGGTTATTGGTATTGCCGGAATGTTCCTTGCACCGTTTGGTATGCTGATCTCCAAGTGGGCGGCGATCAAGGCCTTCATCGATGCCCCGTACGGGTTCCTCTTCATCATCATCCTCGCCTTCGGCAGTGCCATCACGGTCTTCTTCTGGGCGAAATGGATGGGCAAGATCATCACGGTGACTGCGGGGAGCCAGAATATTGAAGGCGAAGTGGACCGCCACGAGTGGGCCGCCCTGGCTTCGCTTGCCGGGCTCTCGTTCATCACGACTCTTGTCTTCCCGGTCCTCTCAACCATCCTGCTCGAACCGTTCCTGATGGCAAACTATGGTCACGTAGCCCGGCTCTCGCAGGATAATGTCATCATCATGGTGCTGATGCTCTTCCTCCTCGTGATGATGCCCCTTTCCGTGCTTGTCACCCAGCACAGGAACCACCACCGGCATCTTGCGCCCTACATGGGAGGCAGGACAACCACGCATGATATGCGGTTCTCAGGATCTCTCGGGGTCCAGAAGAAGACCCAGCTCTCGAATTATTACCTGCAGGGCTGGTTTGGTGAACCCAGACTGCTGCCGGCCGGGATCTGGCTCTGTTCAGCGGTAATCGCGGTCATGATCCTTTCTGCCCTGCTCAAGGGGGTGATCCTGTGACGGACATCATCTGGGCTGCGATCTTTGTTCTTGTGGCCCCGGTCATAGGAGGGCTGATCGCCGGTATCGACCGGAAGATCACCGCACACATGCAGGGGAGGGTCGGCCCCTCGGTATTCCAGCCGTTCTACGATGTCGGCAAGCTCTTTGAGAAAGAGAGTGCGGTTGTCGATGAGTCACAGGTCTTCTACGCGATCTGTTATGTCATCTTCATGATGTTCACCGGCGCCCTCTTCTTCGGGGGAGGCGACCTCCTGCTGGTCATCTTTGCCCTGACCCTCTCGCAGGTATTCCTCGTCCTTGGGGCGTACGCAGCAAACTCGCCCTACAGCCATGTCGGGGCGGAGCGCGAACTGCTCCAGATCATGGCCTATGAACCCATGGTCATCCTGACGGTGGTCGGCCTGTATGCTGCCACCCGGAGTTTCAATGTCTGGGAGATCGCTTCCTCGGCAGTTCCGGTAGTCCTCATAATACCGGGAATCTTCCTCGGGTTCCTGTACACGCTGACGATCAAGCTGCGCAAATCCCCGTTCGATCTCTCCACATCCCACCATGCCCACCAGGAGATTGTCAAGGGAGTGACAACCGAATACTCGGGCCCGTCGCTGGCACTTATCGAGATCACGCACTGGTATGAGACGATCCTGCTCCTCGGGTTCCTGTTCCTGTTCTTCGGCTGGTACCCTCTCCTTGGCGTCATCGCCGTCATCATGCTGTATCTCCTTGAGATCCTCATCGATAACACCAACGCCCGTGTGCGCTGGCAGTTTGCCGTGAAAAGCTCCTGGCTCATCGCCGTGATCGTGGGTGTTGCCAACCTGGCTGCGCTCTACTTCCTGGGAGGCGGTGTCGCATGACCTACCTGGCAAAGTCTCCCTGGATCATCCACTACGATGCATCGAGCTGCAATGGCTGCGATATCGAGATCCTGGCCTGTCTCACCCCGATGTATGATGTGGAGCGGTTCGGTATCATCAATACCGGCAACCCCAAGCACGCGGATATCTTCGTGGTCACCGGCTCGGTCAACGAGGCCAACCGCGAGGTTATCCTGAACATCTACAACCAGATGCCGGACCCGAAGGTTGTTGTGGCGGTCGGTATCTGCGCCTGTTCGGGCGGTGTCTTCCGCGAGTGCTACAATGTAGCCGGCGGGATCGACAAACTGATCCCGGTCGATGTGTACGTGCCCGGCTGTGCGGCCCGCCCCGAGTCAATTATTGACGGTATCGTCACGGCCCTGGGCATTCTGGAAGAGAAGCGGAGTAAAATGCCGGTCACCCCCCGGCGCCCCGACTTCCGCGAGCATGTCGAGTACCACCACCAGGACAAGCACAGGCACACAGGAGGTGCACAATGATGGAACCACAGGTAATCGCCCCAATCAGTGTCGGCGAGGTTGTGCAGAAAGCCCAGCAGGCAAAAAAGGACGGCTGCCGGCTTGTCCTTATCAGCTGCACGAAAATCGGGGATGATTTTGAGATCATCTATACCTATGAAAAAGACCTGAAAATGACAAATTTCCGTATCACGGTGAAGCAGGACACCGAGATCCCCAGTATCAGCAGCGTGTATTTCGGCTCATTTGTCTATGAAAATGAAATCCATGACCTCTACGGACTCCCCGTGAAGGGAATCAACATCGACTTCAAAGGAACGTTTTACAAAACTGCAGTGAAACATCCCTTCAGTGTGACCATTACCAAAGAGAAAAAGGAGGGTGACGCATGAGTAAACAGATCACGATTCCGTTCGGCCCGCAGCACCCGGTGCTGCCCGACCCGATTCATCTCGATCTCGTACTTGAAGATGAGACGGTTGTTGATGCCATCCCGACTATCGGCTACGTCCACCGCGGCCTCGAAAAGCTTGTCGAGAAACGCGAATATACCGAATATGTTTTCATCGCCGAGCGTATCTGCGGTATCTGCAGTTTCATCCACAGCCAGGCCTACGTGCAGGGCGTTGAGCAGATCATGGGCCTTGAGATTCCCGAGCGGGCACAATACCTGAGGACTATCTGGGGCGAGTACTCCCGTCTCCACTCCCACCTTCTCTGGCTCGGGCTCTTTGCCGATAGCATGGGCTTTGAGAGTGTCTTCATGAACTCCTGGCGCCTCCGGGAGCACATCCTCGATGATCTCGAAGCAACCACCGGCGGCCGGGTAATCCAGGGTGTCTGTAAGGTCGGGGGTGTCAAAAAAGACATCGCACCCGAGAAGCTTGACGAGATGCTCAAAGGTCTCAAAACCCTGGAGCACGAACTTGCTGAGCTGACCGATGTCTTCCTCTTTGACAGTTCCATGAAGCACCGCCTCAAAGGTGTCGGGAAGCTTGCAAAAGAGGATGCCTATTACCTGGGCGCCGTCGGCCCGACCGCCCGGGGCAGCGGCATTGACATTGATATGCGCAGCACCGGCTATGCCGCGTTTGGGAAGATCAACTTCAAACCCGTTGTCGAACACGACGGTGACTGCTATGCCCGCTGTGCCGTCCGTGCCAAAGAGATGTTCACCTCCATCGACATCATTGAACAGTGCATTAAAAAGATCCCCGACGGCCCGGTTGACATGAAGGTGACCGGTGCACCAGACGGAGAGTACTTCTCGCGGGCAGAGCAGCCCCGGGGCGAGGTCATTCACTACATCAAGGGCAATGGCAAGAAGAACCTCGTAAGGCACCGGGTCAGGACCCCGACATTCACGAACATCCCACCGCTCGTCACGCTCCTCAAGGGTGTCGAGCTTGCCGATGTACCGGTGGTTGTGCTGACGATTGACCCGTGTATCGGCTGCGCGGAGAGGTGAGGTGGACCATGACCATTTTCCAGGCAACAAAAACGGTTCTCAAAAGCCTCTTCTCCCGTCCGGCCACCCTGATGTATCCGGCAAAACCCGCCAAGAAGACCGCCCTCACCCGCGGCCACGTGAAGATCGATCCTGACAAGTGCATCACCTGCAAGATGTGCCAGCGGAAGTGCCCGAGCCAGGCAATCGAGGTTGACAACAAGGAACGGACCTGGCAGATTGACCAGATGCGCTGTGTTGTCTGTGCCATTTGCGTTGATACCTGTCCGACGAAGTGCCTTACCATGGATACCCAGTACCGCCCGGCGATGACGGCCCGGGGCGGGGTGGAAAAATTCACGGTTGCCGGGCCAAAGAAGAAGGAACCGGCAGCAGCTCCTGCTGACGGGGCAAAGCCAAAGGAATAACCGCATCGTTCTCTTTTTTTTTTAAAAAAAAAGGGGAATCCCGCGCCCGGCCTTTTGGGTTTTTTGTTACCGATACCGATAAGCCCGGTGCAGGGGATTGTGCAGGCATCCGGTATCGATGTATGGGTGGTGCAGGGGAAAACCCGTCACGGTCTGGCGGGTATGATCTGGCCGGGTTATCCCGCCCGATCCGGCATGTGCCCCTTTCAGGATCGATCAGAAAATTGCTGGCGGGCTTTGTGCTTTCTTGAGCAAAAGTCTCTAAAAAAAGATCAGCGGCGGGTGGCATCCCGCCGCATCGGCTGGACGTTCGCACCCTCCATCTCTCCCCCGGCCCACGCGAACCGATCCCGGATCGTCTGCGGCAGATCCTTTTCATCGATTTTCACAAACCCATACGTGCCGTAGAACGTGACGAGGTTCAGTACCGAATGCATGTACAGTGTCTCATTCCCGCAGGCTTCGATAAGCCCGGTCACAACGGCATTGGCATACCCGTGGCCCCGGCGGCTGACGGGCGTGAAGACCCCGTCCACCTCCAGCCCGTCCGGGTGCTTCCGGCACCGGGCGAGCGAGACCGGCTCCCCGTTATCAAATGCTGCAAAAATCCTGTCGGTCGCGGTATCGCCTTTGGTATTGTGGTAATCGGTCCAGAGCTCTTCAGCGCGGGAAAACTCCGCTGCAAGGATCTCCCGCACTTCAACTCCGGCTTTCCCGGCCCTCACGGGAAACTGGCGGGAGGAAAGCGGCCCGGAACGTGGAGGTGCGCCCGGGGTCATCCCTTCTATCCGGTATCTCCCCGCCGGGACATGGATCACAAAGACCGCACCGGTCTCCGGCGTGCCAATCTCGCGGATGGTCATCCCGGTGACTTCCGCAATCTGCCGGCAGACAAACAGGCCGATGCCGGCATGGCCTCCGGCATCGTAATCGAAGATATGCTCTTTTTTGTCGGCCGGGATACCGGTGCCGTCATCCCGGAATACAAGGTCAAGCCCGTCCAGGGTTTCATGACTGGTCACCACGATGTTCCTGACCGCGTCCCCGCCGTACCGGAGAGGGTTTTCCAGCAGGTGGGTGAGGACATCAGAAAAGAGGGGATCGGCCTCGATCTCCAGCCGTTCAGTCCAGATCCTGATAGCAACGTTTCCCCCTGTATGCGGGAGGCGGGCGGAATCAAGTGCCTCCTGCACCGGAATCCAGACCGGAGGACGGGTGCCGAGGTCTTTATAGGAGTCCGTGAGGAAGAGCTGGCGGGCAACATCCCATGCCAGCGTCCGGATTCGTTCAAGGAAGGTATGGGCCGGGCCGGTGGGAACTGCTGCATCCGCTTCATCCACGGTGTCGAGGATCTCATCAACAGATCCGTGGAGGTGGTCGGTGGAGAAGCGGGAGAGGATATTGAGCTTGTCATTCGCGCTTTTTAGGGCTTCCTCGGTCCTGACCCGGTCCGAGATGTCAAAGAAGGTGAGGATTGCCCGGCCCTCGTCAAGAAGGGCTGCTGATACCAGGACATTGAGGGATTCGCCCTCCTTCTGGACAAACTGCGTTTCAGCTGCATAAACCGCACGTTCCCGGCTGAGCCTGCTGAAGAACTCGTTGGCATCGTCTGTCTTCCAGAGGGTCATGGCCGGCGTTCCCACAATTGTCTCAGCCTTCCGTTTCAGGAGGTCGGCAGCTTTCCAGTTTATCCGTTCGATAAGACGGCGACCCCCATCGTCAGTGATAAGGATGCTTCCTGCCTCGGAGTGATCGAACAGCCCCTCATACAGGCTCTCCTGTTCGCGGAGCCTGAGAGACAGGGTGGCAATCAGCCAGCCGATGGCGACGATGACGAGCATCCGGAGCAGCGCCTCGATGAAAAGGGGGGTGGCCGTACCCGTGAGCAGCACGACTTCCAGGACATAGATTCCTCCGATGACTGCCGCAATAATCGCACCGCGCCGGGGGTAGCGGTATGCCGCGAGCACAACCGGGATATAGAGAAGATGAGGTATTGCCGTTGTGACCCCCCCCAGGAGCCCGGCAAGGGTTGCAAGAAGGGAAACAACCGCAGTGATGACAATACCTGCGATCCAGGAGAGATCCTTTCGTTGTGGGGATGCAGGCAGGTTCACGGCCACGCACCCCGTTCTGCCGCGTGGGAGTCCATGCAGGGAAGTAGCGGATGAACCTCCATAAGGGTTGCGTTTTTCACCCGCGCGGAATTATGCAAAACTGAAGGTCTCCGGCTTCATGGTCTGGAGGTCGACAACAACCGCAAGGGCCGGCGTAGGGTTGACGTTCATCTGTTTCTGGAACTTGGTCTGGGACTGCCAGGTGCCGGCGTTGATCCCAAGGACGCCCCGGTAGGTTGTGATACCCTTGATGTGCACGTGGCCGGTGTGGAGGATCTCGGGGAGCGGGTCGATGATGAGCCGGTCAGCCTTTCCTGCGGCAATCGGTGTCCGGCGCCCGTAGGCCGGGGCAAGGTGGCGCCGTATGAGCATCTCTTCCATCATCAGCCCGCTCTTCTCGTAGGATGCGCCGGGGATGAGACCGATCATATCATCAATGGACCGGCCGTGATACATGAGCACCCGGACCCCCTGCAGGCGGACCAGCGCCGGGTTCTCGACAAGGATGCAGTTGTCGGGGAACTTTTTGGTGAACTGCGGGGGCAGCACCGGCTGGGGCTCGGCACCCCGCACCACATCGTGGTTGCCCGGGGAGATGATGATCTTCATCCGGGAGGGCAGGTCCCGCATCATCTCGCCAAAGGCATCGTACTGCTCGTAGATGTTTTTGATGGTCAGTTCCTGGTCCTGGCCGGGGTAGATGCCGATCCCGTCAACAAGGTCGCCGGCGATGAGGAGATAGCCAAAGTCATTGTCCGAGAGCCAGTCGGAAAATTTCTTCCAGCACTCTTCAAGGAATGTGTCGCTGCCCACATGGACATCCGAGATGAAGACGGCTTTCCCCGGCTTCTCGCTCATATACGGGGCATTGTCAATCCGGATATCGGGGCGGTAGAGGAGTTCGGCAAAGAAGAGCTTACCGTCCATGGAGAGCTTGCCCTTGACGCCAATCACCTCATCATGGATGATCTTCTCGGCATCGGCAAAGACCGGCCGGTCCTTGCGGAAGAGCACCGATATGCTTCCTGAGGAGTCCTCGATCTCGGCGATGCGGTGGCCGTTCTTGGTGGTGCTGACTTCAACCACCATCCCGATGACCGTGCACTCTTCCTGCCGGTAGCGGGTGTTCTTGGCCAGGCCCTCGATCGGCATGGCCCCGGCCCTGCCCCGGATCATCCCGCCCAGGCGGCTGTACCGGTCGCGGAAGTAATGCAGGTAATCGCTCGTGCCATTGATGGCACCGGACGTACCAGCGATACCTGAAACAACCTCCACCTCCGGCTCGACCAGGAACCGGGTGCCGTCGCGGGTTGGTTTGATGCCGGGGATATGTTTTGCAGAGACAACAATGGCATCCCCGGGCACATTGGCAATGATGCGGTCGATCAGGTCCTCGTCACCCTGCTCAAGGATGTAGCGCACCACTTCCGGGTGCACCTGGAGCTTTGTGTCGAGAAAGCGGTGGGTGATCGTCTTTGCATCAAGCATACTGAAGAGTAATGGGCGGGCGGGAAAAATAAGGCTGTCACTCATGACACGGCCGGCCTAGTGTGGTGCGTACCAAAACTCAAAAACCGGCTGCCGGGTTCATTATACCCCGGGACGATACCGGATAAGGATCTCTGAGGGGGTGCCCTGTGCTCTACGAAATCATCTCCACGCTTGCGGTCGGGTTTGTCATCGGGCTGACCGGTGCCCTTGCACCCGGGCCGACGCTGGTTGCCACGATCAATGCATCGCTCCATGGGGACTGGAAAGCCGGTCTCAAGGTCTCCCTGGGCCATATCATCATCGAGACTGCCATCTTTCTCCTTATCATCTTCGGCCTTGCCGGCATCGCGAGCCCCCACACCGGCACCATTGCGGTTATCGGGGGTATCGCCCTCATCATCTTCGGGATCATGACGATAACGGGCAGCCGGGCGGCAACGTTCTCACAGGCGCCGGCACAGGCGGGTGCAGATCCGTACATGGCCGGGTTCCTTACCAGCGCCGCAAACCCGTATTTCTGGATCTGGTGGCTCTCTGCGGGAAGTGCGTTCCTCCTCTCGTCGCTTGAAGGGGGACTGGTGCTTGCCGCGGCCTTTATGGTCGGCCACTGGGGTGCAGACATCGGATGGTTTACCCTTGTCTCCACAAGTATTGCCAAAGGCAAGACGCTGTTATCTGATACCCGGTATCACCGTATCATGATGGCCTGCGGGATATTTTTGATCTTGTTCGGGGTATGGTACCTCTCAGGCCCCCTTTTGTCGCATCTATGAGCGGGTTTTCCCGAGCTGATGGTATCCCGCCTTTGGCCTGAAGCCGTTCGGGATTCTCCTGCGTCAGGTCAGATGACCTTCCGCATTGTTAATGTGCCGGGGGTTCAACACTATATCAGCATCTCAAGGACAACCCCATGGCCGATACCCCGCCCACCCCTGATAACCAATCTCTCCTTTCCCGTTTCCGCACGAGCGACCATTGGGCAGCCTCGCTTGCCCGCGACCTGCTCTGGGTTGTGGCGGTTGTCGGCAGCATTGCTCTTATCCTGTACCTGGTCTGCGGGACATGGCCGGCCGTTGTCACCATCGAATCCGGCAGCATGATCCCCAACATGAATATCGGGGATCTCGTGGTTGTGGTGGAGGAGGACCGGTTCGGGCCGCTGCAGACATGGGATGAGGGGAAGGCGTCCGGGTACAAGAAATTCAAGGATTATGGCGATGTCATCATCTACCGCCCGAATGGGTACACGGATTTCTGGATGTCGGTCGGCCTCCTGCCGCTGACCAGCCAGCACCCCATCATCCACCGCGCCATCACCCGGGTTGATGCGGGGCAGCCGCTGCCCACGTATATCAACTTCTACCGGGGAACGGTTACGCCGGCCGGTTACCTGCCGCTGACCGTGAGTGGTGAATCTTCAGCAGGACTGAAGATCCTTTCCGCCGGTTCAGCCGGAGCGGCCGGTAATTATTCTCCATCGGCACAGGACATGACCCTGACTATTACAAAGGAGCAGTATGTGCTACCCGCCGGCGCCAGGGTTGAGGACATGGGATATATCTGGTATGGCAATGCCACAACCCATGGCGGCTATATCACAAAAGGCGACAACAACCCGGCAAGCGACCAGGGAAGCCTGACGATCAAGGGGAAGGTTGTCGAACCGGTGGAGAAGGACTGGATTGTGGGAAAAGCCCTCTTCACGGTCCCGTACGTGGGCCTGCTCCCCCTCCATATCGGCCCGGTCATTATCATCGTAATCATACTCATGGTGCTCCACGAACTCTGGCTCCGGAGAAAGGAAGAAGCGCAGCCGGCAAAACCCCAGAAGAAAGGCAAAAAACAGCGGTGAGGACGGAACATGAAAACAGTAACAACCCTGGTATCCGATGTGCTGGGAGGGCACCGGCTCACGGAGCCGGAAGCGGTCCTCCTGTTGAAGACCAAAGGACGCGACACCCTTGCGATCCTTGCAGCCGCTGACGAGATGCGCGAACGCCGGGTTGGCGACACCGTCACGTACGTGCGCAACCAGAACCTGCACGTGACCAATATCTGCAAGAACCTCTGCGGGTTCTGCGGGTTCGGGCGCAAGGCAACCGACGAGGGGGCGTACTGCCATGACAAAGCCGGGATCCAGGAACAGGCCCGGCTTGCCTACCGGCGCAACGTGACCGAGATCTGCCTTTTATCAGGTGTCCACCCGGGCTTCACGCTCGATACCTATGTGGATATGATGCACTGGATCCATGAGGTGGCACCCGGGGTCCATATCCACGCTTTCAGCCCGGACGAGGTTGCCCATGCAGCGCACCGCGGGAAGATGACAACTCCTGAAGTCATTGAGCGGCTCAAAGCAGAGGGGCTGGGAACGATCCAGGGCACCGCTGCGGAGATCCTGGTCGATTCTGTCCGCGAAGTCATCTGCCCCCGGAAAGTGCCGACGGCCGAATGGGTCCGGATCATCAAAGAAGCCCACCGGGCCGGCATGCGCTCCACCTCGACCATCATGTACGGGTCGTACGAGCGGGCTGAAGACCAGGTGGAACACCTCGGCATCCTGCGGGGGATCCAGGACGAGACGCACGGCTTTACCGAACTCGTCACCCTCCCCTTCGTGCACCACAACACCCCGCTCTACCAGCAGGGGCTTGCCCGGGCCGGGCCTACCGGGAGGGAAGACCTCCTGATGCTGGCGGTCTCCCGTCTGTTCCTTGACAACTTCAGCAATATCCAGGTAGCATGGGGAAAAGTCGGCCTGAAGATGACCGAACTTGCCCTCCTCTCAGGTGCCAATGACCTGGCCGGGACCATGTTCACCGATGATGTGACCGGTGATGCCGGTGCATCCGGATCAGATTACCTTGACCCAAAAGACATGGAACGGATTGTTCACGACCTCGGGCGGACACTACGGCAGCGGACAACGCTCTACGAGCTGGTGTGAATCCATTTTTAAAAATTAAGGAATAAGCGGAATATCGTTTAGAGTATGGGACCCGGCAAGTCCCTTGTTTTACCCGGTTTGGACTTTTCTCTCTGACCTGAATCGTTCTCTCATGGCATACGTCAGGAGGGCAATGATGAGCCCGAAGAAACCGGCCAGGATGAAGACTGCATTCAGGCCATATACCACAAGTACGATGCCGAGAATGACCGGTGCAAGACTACTGCCGGTGTATTTCGCGCACGTGTGAAGGGACAGGACCCCCCCGCGGGACTCCGTTGATGAAACCTGAATGATGAGCACATCAACGCTCACCTGCGCAAGAGCATAGCCTGCCCCGAAGAGTATGAGCATGAGCAGGATCGTAATGACAGAGGGAACCGATGCCATGAATGCCAGGGATACCCCGACAATGGCGAGGCCCCCGGTGATGACTATGGGTACAGAATATCTTCCGGCAAGAGGTCCTACCCGTGATGCCATGAAAACTACCGCGATCCCTTCCAGTGCCAGCGCAAGACCGGATTCTCCGGAGGTGAACCCGAATGTGCCCTTGAGCATGAATGGCACCCAGACTGCCATGGCAAAGAGCAGGAAATAGACGGTAAAACCCAGGAATACCGTATAGGCAACCCGCAGGTCCTTGAGGGCAGTGAACGCGGATCCGATACCGGTGTGTTCCCAAGTCAGATTTTTTGTCCCCGTCTCCGGCAGCCAGACAAGCACCGCAACCGCGAACGGGAGGGCGAGAGCATAGAAGAGGAACGGCCAGTTCCATCCGATAAGTGCAAGATACCCGCCAATCAGCGGCACGGATATGGCGCCGATGGCAAAGGACATGCTGATCATACTGACCGGCCGCAGGCTCTCGTTTCCATGGTAGACATCCCCGATGATGAGGAGCGCGAGTGTCATCATCCCGGCAACACCAAAACCCTGGATGAACCTCAGGGCACAGAGCAGGACCAGGTCACTGACAAAGAAGCAGGCAAGACCGGTCATGCCATAAATGACGAGACAGGGCACAAGGAGTGTCTTGCGGTGCACGCGGTCAATGAAGTGCCCGATAACGAGCGTGAAGACAGCGATTGAAATCGTCAGTACTGACATCAGGAGGCTGACTTCGGTACTGGTCGTATGCAGGGGCTCTACCATCTCCGGTAATACCGGTGCGAGCAGTGTCCCGGCAGCCATGGCGAAAAACGCCATGATACAGAGCATGAGCAGGTGGATCCGGGTAAACTCATTCCGGGCCATTTTTCCCTTCCAGATCCCGTGAGACGCTTGCGATCATCGTGTCGATTGCGCTGCGGACCTGCTCCCGCTCATCCAGTGAAATGCCGGATAAGAGCAGGTCTTCCCAACGCCTGGCGATCGCTGTCAGTGCAGACTCCGTCTTCCGGCCTTTCGGGGTGAGGAAGACCCGGCAGGAGCGCCGGTCCTCATCATCCCGCTTCCGGACAACATACCCCTCGTCAACCAGTTTCTGGACAGCGCGGGTGATCTGGGCTTTGTCCACTTTAATCGACTGCGCCAGCGCCTCCTGGTTCATCCCGTCCTGTCTGAAGAGCGGCATCATGGCATAAAACTGGCCGGAGCCGATCCCGTACTCCGCGAGTTCCCTGTCCAGGTTCTTCTGGCTGTACCGGTAGAGGAACGCGATGTCCTTACCCAGAAATTCCCGTTCTTTCATCTCTGCATCATCCTGTATCTGCCCGCGAACGATCCCGTCAGCAGCCCCCCGCCCGATAGAACCGGTGGGAAATGCTGCATACGTTTTGGACCACAAAAATGATCGCCAATCGGATAAATAGTTGATCGCGCAACTATTTTTTTCACAAAAAAAGATGTGGTGCTCTTGTGCCTACAGCAGTTCCAGCGCCTGGCGCCCGGTCATACCAACGGTGATCCCCCGGCCCATGGCCGAGCGGTTCGCCTCCCTGACAGTGGCTTTCATCAGGTCATCGATCGTGACAACCGCACCGTTTGCTGCCCGGACCTTTGCCGCGGGGAAGCTGAACGAGTCGAGAGCCGATACATCAAACATCCCGCATCCCACCATGCCGGTATCGGTCAGGACCATGACCAGGTTCACCGGGCCAAACGGGATCACATGGCCCTGTGCGGTCTTTTTTGTCAGATGAATATCCGTCTGCTGCATAACCTTCCTGATGAAATGGTTGGTGCACCGGAATATGAATGATGCGGCAGGCATTCGATAGCTTTACTTTTTCAACGGGGCTACACTGGACAACATAACCGGGGGGCCGCGTGAATGGCACATTCACTTGTTACACTTCTTGAAGATGTCAAAGGGGGGCACCGTTTAACCGAACTGGAGGCCGTCTCCCTCTTTAAAACCCATGACCGGCAGGTCTGGAAGATCGCTGCAGCCGCTGATGAGGTGCGTGAAGCAAAGGTAGGAGACGATGTCACCTACGTGCGGAACCAGAACATCAATGTCACCAATCTCTGCGTCAATACCTGCGGGTTCTGCGGGTACTCGAAAAAGCCCGGGGACGAGGGGATCTACTTCCACGATAAAGCAGAGATCCAGCGCAAGGCAAAGATGGCCCACGAGCGCAGGGTCTCCGAGATCTGCACCGTGAGTGGCCTGCACCCGGATTTCACGGCAAAATCCTATACGGATGTGTACCGCTGGATCCACGAGGCTGCCCCCGGCATCCACCTCCATGCCAGCAACCCGATGGAGGTGGCGTATGCTGCACGCCGGAGCCACATCAGCACCGTTGAGGTGCTGGACCTGATGAAACAGGCCGGCCTTGGTTCGATGTGCGGGACCGCCGCCGAGATTCTGGTTGATGAGATCCGGCAGAAGATCTGCAGGGAGAAGATCATGACCCGGGACTGGATCCGGATCATCACGGAAGCCCATGGTCTCGGGATCAAATCCACGGCAACCATCATGTACGGGCACTGCGAGAGCTACGAGGACCAGGTCCGGCACCTTGCCATCCTGCGGGACATCCAGGACGAGACCGGGGGTTTTACCGAGTTTGTTCCCCTCTCGTTCATCCACATGAACACCCCGCTCTACCGGCAGGGGAAGGCCCGGGCCGGGGCAACGGGCCGTGAAGATCTCCTGATGGTTGCCATCGGGCGGCTCTTCCTTGACAATTTTGCCAATATCCAGGTCTCGTGGGTCAAGGAAGGCATCAAGCTTGCCCAGCTCGGCCTGATCGCCGGGGCAAACGACCTTGGCGGGACGATGTTTGAAGAGAGCATATCCAAGGGAGCCGGCGCGGTCAATACCGATTACCTGGACCCGGCCGAGATGCAGCGGGTGGCAGAAGATGTCGGCCGGCCGCTCCGGCGCCGGACCACGCTCTACGAGAAACTGTGACCGGCAGGGCGCGGATGGAATGACCATGAGGCGGAAAGACCGGGAGATATCGGATTTGGGAGAGATTGATACCGTTCTTCGCAAAGCCCGTGTCTGCCGCATCGCCCTTGCCGACGGCAATGGCCCGTATATCGTACCTCTCTGTTTTGGGTATGAACCCGGCGCAGTGTACCTGCACTCGGCGCCGGAAGGAAAGAAACTTGACATGATCCGGTCCGACCCCCGGTGCTGTTTCGAGGTGGACCTCTTCGACAGCCTGGAGAAAGGAGAGCGTCCCTGTGCATGGAGCATGAATTACCGGAGCGTCATCGGGTTTGGCACAGCTACCATCCTTTCCGATCCAGAAGATAAGCGGCACGGCCTCTTGTGCATCATGCGCCAGTATCATACCGGTATACACGAGTTCAGTGACGACGAAGTCAGCCGTGTGGCGGTCATCAGGATCGCTGTTACCTCAATGACCGCAAAAAAGAGGGGATAAAAAGCGGCGGGACTGCCCGGGCCGGGGGGAATCACCCGTGCCGGGTCTTGACAAGCCGGATGATCTTATCGGCAGTCTTGTGGGCTTTCTGGATGGCTTCCGTGTCCTTTTTCACATCGCCCTCATGGTATCCTTCACCCTTGACCGATCCGAGCGAGGAGAACTCGTGGGTTGAGAGGAATCCTTCCAGGGTCTGGATGGTCCGGCTTGCTCCCTTGTTGGCATGAACGGCGACAGCAACACCTTTCCTGCCCGCGAGTTTGCGGTCATGGTAGAGCGAGTAGGTGCGGTCGATGAAGTTCTTGAGATGGCCGCAGACATCGAAGTAGTAGGTCGGGGACCCGATGATGAGGACGTCAGCTTCCATGACCTCTTTGACGATGTCGCTCCAGTCATCGTTCTCGATAACACACCATTTCTCCTCCTTGCACTTCTCGCACCCCAGACAGGGGTGGATCTTCTTTCCGGCAAGGGAGATGAACTTCGTCCGGATCCCGGCCTCTTCGCACCGGCCCAGGATCTCCTTTACCAGGATTGAGGTGTTGCCGTTCTTCCGCATGCTGCCTGAAATACCCAGAACCTTCATAAGTATCCCTTACTGTATTACGGGTTCTTGATTGTTTTGGTGACCGGTGAGAGACTGAGGCACCGGAACACCTCGCGGACTTCCCGGATGGGATCGGTCTCCCGGTAAAAGAGATGGGACGGGCAGCCGCAGTCGCCCGAGCCAAAGAGCGGGACGCTTCTTCCGCCCAGGGCAGAAGCAAGCAGGCATTCGATCCGGAGCGTGGTGGGGGCACAGACCGCGTACCGGAGCGGGAACTGCTCGCTTGTGAGGAGGTAGTCCACATGCCATTTGGGCCGCTTGTTCTTCTCCTGCGCAAGGGCAATGTGCCGGTCCAGCCGTTTCAGCCCGCCGGACCCGAGCGCGGAACCTACGTAGATATGCCAGCCCCGCTCGAAGGGGACCTCCCCGAGCGCACCGACAGTTACGATGCAGTCGGGGTTATGAAAGATCAGACAATAGACGCCCTTATCCATACCCGCTCTTCATCAGGCCGAGAGCCGCGGCAATGGCCCGGCTCCCGTTCTCTTCGGTTGGTTCCCCGTGGCCGGCAAAGAGGCCGTCCACGTCCAGCTGTGCGAGCCGCTCCAGCGACCGGGCAAGCTCCGCACGGCTCCCGCCCGGGAAGTCATACCGGCCAAAGTAGCCATCGGCAAAGACCGTGTCGCCGCTGAAGAGGGCGCGGTCGGTTTCGGAATAGAGGCAGATGCAGCCCGGGGTGTGGCCGGGAGTGTGGAGGACCACAAAATTCCCGATGGTATCGCCGTCCTTGAGCTGGATGTCGGGAACGATTCCCGGTGAGCGTGCCCCGAACTGCATGGCAAGGCTGTGGGCATCGTTCACGAGGCCGATCGCGTCCGCCTTGTGGATGGCGATCTGTGCCTTGCACATGTGCGCGATCTCCTTGATCCGTGCGATGTGGTCAAAGTGGCAGTGCGTCAGAACAATGGTCTTGATCGTCTCCTTGTGCGGAGCAACTGCCATCGGCAGCACCCCGGCATCAACAAGGATATCTCCCACCACATACGCGTTCGCCCACGGGTCCCCGCTGTACAGCCACTCGACCTGCATGCACACTAATAAGGACTGAAAGCAGATGTTTCTTATGGATTTGATCATCCGCAGGTGCGAAAAAGGTCTGCCCCGCGAACTGGGGCCGGTAGCACGGGCGGAACAGATGGAACCGGAACGGTTTGCCCGCCGGGTTGCACAGGGAAGGATTGTTGTCCCGTACAACCCGGCCCGGAAGCACCGGCTTTGCGCGATCGGTGAAGGCTGCCCGGTCAGGGTCAATGTCAACGTGGGTACCTCGGGGAGCCGGTGCGACCCGGCCCTTGAGGAGAAGAAGGCGAAGGCCGCCCTTGCCAATGGTGCCGATGCCCTCATGGATCTTTCCACCGGTGGCGATCTTGTTGCGATACGGAAGAAGATTCTGAAACTTGACACAACGGTCGGGACCGTTCCGATCTACGAGGCCGTCCGCCGGGCAGGAAATGCCGGGGACGTAACGCCCGATCTTCTCTTTACGGTGATCCGGGAACACTGCAAGCAGGGCGTGGATTTCTTAACCCTCCACTGCGGCGTGAACCTGCAGGCGCTCGATGCCCTGAAAGCCGACCCGCGCCTGATGGGCGTGGTGAGCCGCGGAGGATCGTTCCACTGCGCCATGATGATGCAGCGGGAGGAGGAGAACCCCCTCTATGCCGAGTACGACTATCTCCTAGAGATCCTGGCAGAATACGACACCACCATCAGCCTTGGCGACGGGATGCGGCCGGGCTGCCTGCAGGACGCGGAGAAGCTCGCCAAGTCGGTCGAGTACATGACCCTTGGCATGCTCGCAAAGCGGGCGCTTGAGGCAAAAGTCCAGCGGATGATCGAGGGCCCCGGCCACATGCCGCTCTCGCAGGTCGGCTACAATGTCCGGATGATCAAGGAGATCACGGACCATGCCCCCCTCTACCTGCTCGGGCCGCTCGTAACCGACATTGCGCCGGGGTATGATCACGTTGTCGCCGCAATCGGGGGAGCAACGGCCTGCCTCAATGGTGCCGATTTCCTCTGCATGGTCTCACCCAGCGAGCACCTGGCCCTGCCAAACGTTGATGACATCATCGAGGGAACCCGCGTGGCAAAGATTGCGGCCCATGTGGGCGACACCGTCCGGAAGCACGAGGGCTGGAAGACGGGCCGCGAGGCGCAGATGGCCCATGCCCGGCATGAGCTCGACTGGGACGCCCAGTTCCGGCTTGCCCTGTACGGGGAGAATGCCCAAAAGGTCCATGAGCGGGACGGTGAGACCGAGACCTGCTCGATGTGCGGGGATTTGTGTGCGGTCAAGATGGTCAATGAGCTGTTCGGGACCGGCGGCAAGAAAGGGATGGCCAAACAGAAGAAGGCGAAAGCAGGGAAGAAGTGATCCCGGAGAGATTGAATCCTTCGGGGTCCCTGCCAGAGTTTTCTCGTGAATTCGCGGAAGACCTGATGTAACGCCCCCAGGGCTTCGTTCATAGATACCGTCCGGACTTTTCCCACAAATGATTCCTCATTGATGGTTTCCAATGCAGGTTTTTTTACCATCGCAATTCCGGATTTTCCATCATGTTGTGGTTTACCTTTTTCAATCAAAGATCGATTTTTCCATTTCAATCGCAACTGCGATCGCGATTCGAAGAAACCCAGCGGTTTCTTCTCATCCTCCAGGTCACATGACCTGTCAGATTTGAAAACCCGATCCGGATCAATCACGATCTGATTTTCACATTTCAATCGAGTTGTGATTTTTCCGGAAAAATCGGATTGTGATTAAAAAATTTCGAGCAGACCTTGATTGAAAAACTGTGGAATAAATGGGGGGCCGTCGAGACAGCCTCTTCCATTTCATTGCAGATCAGCTTAACTTTTTGCAACCACGATCCGATTAAAACGATCTCAAACGCTCCTTGATGAAAATTTTTCAATCGACTTTCGATTTTTCATTTTCAATCGCAACTGTGATCGCGATTCGAAGAAACCCAGCGGTTTCTTCTCATCCTCCAGGTCACACGACCTGTCAGATTTGAAAACCTGATCCGGATCAATCACGATCTGGTTTTCACATTTCAATCGAGTAGTGATTTTTCCGGAAAAATCAGGATCCGATTCGCAGATAATAATCAGATCACGCTCGTAAAAAGGTCAACATCCGAACTTAACCAGACGCCATGCCGGAAAACCCGCCACATCCTACTTCCCCTCGCCCGCCAGGTTTCCCGCCACCTGCTCCATGGTGACAGGCATGGCGGTCTCAAACGGAACCGACCACGAGAAGAGGAACGCATCGATAACCGCGGTGCCGCGGATGATGACCGTCACCCCGCCCCGGGTCACGAACGTGGCAAGGGCCCCGACCAGGGCCACGTTGCGGGACTGGACCGGGATCCGGATTACCGTGCTCCCTCTTGCAGCGATGGTCACCTGACCGGTGTTGCCCCGTGCCAGTTCCGGGTTGTTCGTAGCAGAACTGCACAGGACAAAAAAGGGCAGTTCCTTAAGAGTGATGCCCAGCGGGTTGGGATTATCCAGCCGGATAACCACTTCCAGGTCCAGGGACGAAAGGGAGATCCTCCGGAGCCGGACCTCTTCCAGCGTAACAACAGGATCACCAAGCAGGGGCATATCCTTCAAAGATTAGGAACCGCTCCCCGATAAGGCTGCCCGTTTTCCCCGACCTTTCCAATGCCTACTTCCGGCTCCGGAGCTCCTTCTCCATTGCTGCAAGGCTGGCAGCTGCCTCCTCCTCGGTTATTTCCGGATTCTTGTACCGGCTGAACCGCTCACAGAAAAGATCCGGGCACTTTCCGCAGTGCGGGAGAGATTTGATCGTTGTACAGCACTCATACACCGGGCACTGGCTGGCGTTCACGAACGCGGTCCAGAACGGCGTGCCTTTCGTCTGTTTGCACCCGGGGCACTCTTTGGTATAATGGTCACAGTCGCTGCAGGAGTAGCCGCAGACCGTCTCGATCTTCTTTTTTGTTGCCATAGACTGCTGTTATGTCGGGTGCATGATAAAGAAAAAGGATATGCGATGTGAAAGTGTCGTGGAGCAGGACCGGGACAGCCGATCCTCCCCGGCTCCCGCGGGTTACAGGAACGTAAGCGGGTTCAGTTCCGGCCCGGCCCCTTTGCCGGACTTGAGCCGCTTTATCAGTTCCAGCTCCGGCTTCAGCCCGAGTTCCTTACTGAACCGCTCGGCCTGCTCAAGCTTGTCTGCCGTGATCGCGTACTTGTCCCTGAGCTGGTCCGGGGCACTGTGGTAGAGCAGTGCCTCGGCAAGGAAGGTCTGGACAATCCCCCGGCGGGACGAGATCTGGCAGTAGATCTCAAAGGCATTGGCAAAACTGGTGTCAAGGTTCTTCGGGAGCGGCTTTTTGTACTTCTCATAGGCCGTCCGGGCCACCTCGCATTCCCCGATGAGACTGCCGGCAAACCAGTTGATGTTCCGGATCCGCTGGGCCGTGGCTTTTGCCTCGTCATAGAGCCGGTCAGCATCGCCAAGGAGCTTCTCCGCCTCGGCCGGGGTTGCCGCAGCAAAGGCCCGGGCCCGGGCCAGCTCCGCCAGCTCGGGAAGGAGCATCACCATGCCGCGGGGCATCCCGTTCTGGTAAATGGCCTGCGCCTCATGGTAGGAAGCATTGGCTTCCTCAAGCCTGCCAAGGATGCGGTGAACGGATCCGGTCCGGCGCAGGATGTCGGCTCTGAGCTCCTGGATATCTGCGTCCCTGCCCTCCTTATCAGCCGCAGATGCCAGCTCAAGGGCCTGCCGGAAGCGGGCAGGAGCATACGGCAATGCAATGTCCCCGAGGACCAGCTCCGCCTCGCCGGCGCCAAAGAGGGCCCGGGCCTTTGCAACGGGTGTGATGCCCCGGAGCTGGCTCTCCTTTATAAACGCCTCTTTTGCGCCGGCAAGATCGTTCTGGTGCAGGAGAATATGCCCTTCGGAAACCCGGGAATCCGAGAGGATTGCTGCAAGGTCGAGCTTTTGTTCTGTTGCAAGGGCCATGCCCCGCCGCAGGGCCTCTGCTGCTTCCTGGTACCGGTCAAGGGTGTGAAAGAAATCAGCATACCACAGGAAGAGGCGCACCTCCCGCTCCTCGTCCGGGGCAGTTGCCACAAACCGCAAAAAGTCCCGGGCCACCAGGGCATCGATGTCACTCGACGGGACCCTGCCCTCGTAGATCCCCTCGTAGATCCCTTCGAGGTAATCGCCGATGGCGTTCTTGTTGCCCAGCAGCTTCTGGAAGGCAGCGTAGGCATTGCCAATCTGGTGGCTGCGTTCTGTCCGCTCCCCGACTGCCGCAATATACCGGGGGTGAGGCAGGGACGCATCCCCGCCGGCGAGTGTCTGCGAGAGCTCATGCAGGAGGATGGTTAAGTCAAGGAGCCCCTCGCCGGGTTTGTCCCGGCACCGGATAAGAATGTACTGGTTGAAGATCCACGGGCGGCGGATGTAATAGTATGGGTTGGTCCGCTCGCTGCCCGCCCGGGCCAGGATCCCACGGGTGATAAGGCCCTCCAGCCGCTTGCGGAGTGCGGATTCCGTGATGTTCTTCTCATCCGCACCGCTGCCTGGTGCATTGACGATATCGAGGATCTGGCGGAGCCGCAGGGGGCCTTCAAACAGTGCAAGCAGGGTCTGCCTCCCCGCACTGGAGAGGTTGGGCTCCTCCTCAACCATCCGCTGGAACGTTGCCCGGTCAGGATACATGGGATACATAGTGTGTCAGGCTGGATCTATTTAAACACAGGTTTTCTCCCCGCAGCCCGGCGCCGCAGGGCACTGGACCGAACCCCTTTTGCATGGCATGCCCCGCTCCACAGTTTGGAAAAAAACCCGGGGTTTTGTTCCAACTTCCCGCGCATTATAAGGCCCTGCATGAAACGACTGCCCATAACAAGTACCAAAGGTGGACAATCATGCAGATTCACTACAGCAGAACCAACGGGATGATGGTCGTTTCCATCATCGGAAGACTCGACACCAAGACCACCCCGGCCTTCACCCGGTTTGCCGCCGGCCTTACCCCCGAACCGGTCATCCTTGATCTGTCGGCCCTGGAATACTTAAGCAGCACCGGCCTCCGGGCGCTTCTCCAGCTCCGGCGGGATATGGCACGAAACGGCGCCCTGGTGGTCATTGCCGGGACAAACGGCCTTGTGGACAAGGTCCTGCGGGTGAGCGGCTTTGAACAGGTCTTCACCCTCTACCCGGCCGTCCCCGATGCCCTGGTGGCAGTTGCAGGAGGTAGTGCGTAAGATGGCAGCCTGCGCACGGGCAATCGTTGCCGAAGTCAGCCCATGCGCTGACGTTCACCGGATGCTGCCGGAAGAAGCCGAAGGGGTAAGCCGGCTGATGCACGAGGTGTATGGCGATACCTATCCCAAGAAGTTCGTCTATGATCCCGTTCAGGTAACCAGGAAAGCTGCCCGGGGGGAGATCCTGCCGGTCACCGCAACCAGTCCCGCCGGGGAGGTCATCGGCTTTGCAGCGATTACCACCTACCCTGGTTACCCCCGGATCGGCCTGGTCGGGTCGCTTGCAGTCTCGCCTTCCAGCCGGGCCCGGGGACTTGGCGGCATGATCCTGCGCACCCTGCTTGCCCAAAGCAGCGGCCAGGGTTTCACCAGCCTGACCGGCGGAGCCTTCACCACCCACCCGTACTCCCAGCGGGCGATTGAGCGGCTGGGTTTTGTCCCCACCGCCATCCTCCCCGGGTCCCAGCCGGCTACCATCTCGTTCCAGGAAATTGCCGAGAAGCCGGTCCAGCGGGAGACCACGGTCTTCTACACGCGGATGACCGCGCCGCTCGTCTATGGCCCGCAGTTCCTGCCGGAACAGCACTGTGCGGTCATCCGGGACATCTGTCAGAACCTCGGTATCCAGGTCCGCGTCAGCCGGGATGGCCGGGCCGGCCAGGAACCCGCCTTCGTGGAATGCTCGCTCAATGAAGAGACCGGGGCCGGTATGATCTGGATGCGCAGTTCAGGGCCCGGACAACAGGAAGTCCTTGCCGATGCCATGAGCCACCTGCGCTCACGGGGCGCCGCGGTCCTCCGGCTGCACATCGATGCCCGGGATCCCGGCACACACGCTGCGGTACAGGTTGCCGAAGCGGCCGGGTTCTTCTTTGCCGGGCTCCTGCCCGACAAGGACGGTCTCGTCCTCCTCTTTGAGCACCTGCTCGGCACAAGGATCAACCCGGGGCTTATCCGGATGGGAAGCCCGGCAGGGGAACGTCTGCTGGCAACCATCCTCTCCTATCCCCGGGTCAGGGGCCAGCCCGGTCTCCTACCCTGACCGGTCACGAACGATCAGACAATACCCGATAATTACCCAACGGCCGGCATGGCCGTTCACGAATCCCCAAAAGTACATTCCAGAGAGATACTCATGATCACACGAGAGACACCCGGAACACCCGGGATAAAAAAACAGGCAATCGTAATCGTTGACGGATTTGCAACATCAGGCCGGGTCCTTGCGTCCCGGTTCCTGATGAAGGGAATTCCCTGCATCGAGGTCCTTTCCCATGTTGAATTCCCGGAAAAGTACCTCAAAAAGAACCATGCGGAGGATTACCTGCAGGACCCGCTCTTTGAAAAGAAGATCGTGTTCGATGGCGAGGACTATTCTTCCGTCATCCGTGCGCTTGCTGACTACCATGTCCTGGGGGTAATCCCGGGAAGCGAGATGGGTGTTATCGTTGCTGATGCCCTCTCGGAACGGATGGGCCTGTACTCGAACGGGACCCGGCGTTCCGCGGCACGGCGCAACAAGCACCTCATGCAGCATGCCCTGATCGATGCCGGCGTTATGGCAAAGCAGTTCATCTGCACTCATGATGAGAAGGACCTTCTCGCCTGGTTCCGGGCGGGCGGTTTTCAGGAGATTGTCATCAAGCCGATGAGCAGCGCTTCAACGGAAGGTGTCACTTTCTGTAAAACCGAAGAGGAGATCCAGCATGCATTCCGGGAGCTCCTGGGGACCACGAACCATTTCGGTGACAAAAACACCGAGGTCCTAGCCGAGGAGCGTCTCTTCGGCACGGAATTCGGGGTGAACACGGTCTCCTGGAACGGGAAGCACCGGCTGGCAGAACTCTGGCAGTACAAAAAAGTGAAAGTCGAAGGCGTCGGGAACGTGTATGACTGCACCCGGCTCTGCGACTGGCCGGGCGACGACCTGAAGCCGCTTGTCGAGTATGCATTCCGGGCTCTTGATGCGCTCGGGATCCGGTACGGGGCAGCTCACACCGAGATCATGCTGACGGAGAAGGGCCCGCTCCTCATCGAGTCCGGGGCACGGATCATGGGCGGGACGATCCCGCCGGACCTCATCCTGAGCTGCTCCGGTCAGTGCCAGGTCGATCTCATGGTGGAAGCGTACACCGATCCCGAAGGTTTCACGACCCGGGTTGACGCCCCCTACCACCTCTCCCGTCACATGATCCGCAAGCACCTGATCGCCCGGCACGAAGGAACGCCGGAGGGCGAGATTGCGGCAATCGAGATGCTGGCCGGTCTCCGGAGCTGTGCCAAGGGAGATTTCGTCAACCTCATCAGCGACTGGTACGTCCCCCGGACCGTGGACATGATGACGAGCCCCGCCAAGGTCTTCCTCATCCATGATGACCCGCATGTGATCCTCGAGGATTACCACCGCATCCGCACCTTCGAAACCAGCGGCGAAGCCGAATTCTTCTGCGTGAAGGCAAAATAACCCCCCCATTTCAGGACGCGACATTCATGACAACTATTGCAGGCAGCGGAGCAGCAGGAGCAGGCCCTCTCCATGGAACCATGGATCCGGCACAGAAGCGCCGGGTCGCTTTCCTCCTCTGCTTTGCAGCCTTTGCAACCATGCTCGGGATCGGGATCATCACCCCGGCCCTTCCGCTCTATGCCCAGCTGATGGGGGCGACCGGTTTCTGGATCGGGGTCATCTTCTCCTCCTTTGCCCTCTCACGGACGCTCTTCCTGCCGGTCTTCGGGAAGCTCTCGGATGTCCATGGCCGCAGGCTCCTCCTGCTTCTCGGCCTCTCGGGATACGCGATCTTCTCGGCCCTGTACGTGATGGCGGATACTGTCTGGTCGCTTGCCTGCATCCGGTTCCTGCACGGGATCGCCGCCTCCATGGTCTTCCCGGTTGCCGTGGCCTACATGGGGGATATCGCGGAGCCCGGCGAGGAGGGGCAGCTTCTGGGCGGGTTCCACAGCGCAGCCTTCCTCGGGATGAGCTTTGGCCCCCTCATCAGCGGCATCATGATGGACTATGTCAGCATCCAGGCCTCGTTCCTGGCGCTGGCCCTCATCTCGGTGGTCACAGCCATGGTCTGCCTCCGCTGCCTTCCTGACTACCGGCCGAAGGTCCGCGAGCCGGTCCCGATCCTCTCCGTGGTCCTCCACCCGGCCCTCCGCGTCCCGATCTGCTTCTACCTGGTGTACTCCGTGGCCTACGCGACCTACCTGGTATACCTCCCCATCATCACCGGGAGCACCGGGCACCTGAGCGGTACGATGGTCGGCCTGCTGATCTTCATCGGGACGATCGTGATGGCCGGCGTCCAGCGGCTCTCGGGCAGGATCGTGGATACGTCCAACAAGTATGTGCTGCTCGGCACCGGGATTGGCATCATTGCTGTTGCGGCTGTCCTCATTGCACTGGCCGCATCCTTTGCCGCGTACCTGGGGGCTGTCATCGTGCTCGGCTGTGGTTTCGGACTGTCGCTCACAACGGTTGCCGCACTGGTGACGATCGCCGGCCGCGAGACCGGCCAGGGCAGTGCAGCCGGTGTCGTGAATATGGCGCAGGGGCTCGGGCTCATGATTGTTCCGGTCATCTTCGGCATGGTCATGGACCAGTACGGGGTTGCGGCGGTGTTCCTGGTCACTGCAGTCATCACCGGTGCGGCCGCACCGGTCCTGCTCTCGATCGGGCGGGCCCCGGCAGTGCCCCCTGCCGGCACGATTCCGCAGGCCGGCAGGCACTGACCGGGCCAGATGCCATGGCTCGGAAAGAAATCCCCGTGTTTTTTCCCGGATCCCGTTCTTCATATTCCCCTGTTCCAATTACCGGATCATGCCCGGGTTGTCCCGGGCAGGAGTGAACAGCTATGAAAGAACAATCATTCCGGCTAAGACTACGTGCAATCCTTGCTGTGCTGTTTCTCGTTTCTGTTACCATTGCACCTGCCATGGCCGCAGGTGCAATAAACCAGGAAATGACCTGCCACCGTTCGACAGCTACAGCACCACTGAGCATATCCCATGGGACTTTCCATCACCTGCACCCGGGAGTGATCCTGGGTTTGAAGTGGTGGCACTGGGCTGTGATTGTTGCCGGGGCAATGGCCATCGGGTGGTACATTGGCTGTTCCCCCCTCGCGGGCTGGCAATGGGTGCCCAGTTTACCCTTCTGATTCTTTTCCCCCCGTTTTATGAGGGATACCAGGGAGAGCAGGTTCTGTTTGGTATCTCACTTTTTTTTTAGGAAGACCGGACATGCCGCAACGCAAATATCATTGGAATTTCCGGGCAGTTTTCTCTCTCACTTCCCGCCCTTCATATGCCTCGCGGCTGATGAAGTGATCATGCCCGGATTACTTCGGGCAGGAGAGAACAGACATGAAACTACAACTATTCCGGTTCAGACTAACCACAGCAATCCTTCTTGTGCTGTTACTCGTCTCTGTTACCATTGCACCTGCACTTGCCGCAGGTGCGATCAACGGCGATATGAGCAGCGCCCGGCAGGGAACCACAGCAACCCGGACAATATCCCATACTGCCTTCCATCACCTGCAGAAAATCTCGTCGGTGATTATGGGAGTGAAATGGTGGCACATCCTGGTCGGTATAGCAATTGTGGCTCTTACCGTTGCTGCCGTTGTTTACCTTGGACCTGCCGGTGCTGAGGTGGCAGAAGAGACTGCGTCTATTGCTTCTTCAGAGTTTTTTGAACTTACGGGTGAGGGGTGGTTTATAATATGATCGTTGCCGCACCAGGGAACCACTCTGGCTCCGGACTTCCGGGAAAAGGGTGATCGGCCCGACCCCCCGGCCTTTTAATGGTCATATCATGAACTGTCACCGTTATTTTCCCTCATGAGGTAGGCATGGAAGGCAATGGAGGGGAATTTCCGGGCGGGTTTTTCTCCAATTTCCCGTTCTTCATATGCCCCATGGCGAATGAATGATCAGGCCCGGAAAAACCGGGCAGGAGAGAGCAGATATGAACCAACACACATTCCGGCGGATACCGGGGCTACTCCTTGCCGGGCTGTTCCTCATTTCTGTTACCATTGCACCTGCCATAGCTGCAGGTGGGATAAACCCGGAAATGACCAGCCACCAACCGGCATCCACAGCATCGCTGATCACATCCCATGGGATCTTCCATCACTTGTAGAAAAACCCGGTGATCATTCTGGGATGGAAATGGTGGCGGTGGCTGGTGGTTGTTGCCACAGGATTACTTGGATTGGCTACATCGCTTGAGAAAGATTGTTTGACCGGTGCTGGCTATTGCCCGCCTATACCCTGTGGGTGGTGCTATATATGAACATGGCGCGGGGGCCCGGGCTCATGATCGTTCCGGTCATCATCGGCCGGGTCATGGACCTGTGCGGTGTAGCGGCGATCTTCCTGGTGACAGCAGTCAGCGATGGCACTGGAGCTTCGGTCCCGCAGGCCGGCGGGCTTTGGCAGGGCTGCATGTCGTCACCTGGAAAAAAATCCCCTCCTTTTCTCCAACTTCCCGCCCCTTATATGCTCCCGGGCCAATGAGTGATCATGCCCGGAATGAACGGGCAGGAGTGGAAAGCCATGACAGGATTTACCCTGAAAACGGAGTTTGAGAGTGACGAGGAGTTCTTCCGTTACCATCTCGGACGTCACGGGATTGACCGGTCCCTCTCGGCGTTATGGCAGCACTTCCATGGGGAATGCTGCACTGCCGCGAGCGGTTCCGGCACCTGCCCCGCATAATCCCTCTGAATGAAACCATCATACAAGCAAGCCTCCCTCAAAAGGAACAATCCCAGAAATCAAACACTGACCGGGGAACCCTACCCTTTCACCCCGGCTCCCTTTTCCTGATCCTCTCAGTAAACGCGGGTGACCGGCACGTGCCACGGTTTTCAACCACAAAGAACTCAATATCTGCCTTCCAACCGATCCGGGTATCATGACATTACCACCGTTTTTTTACCAGGTATTCGACGCCCTGCCCCGGCAGGGTCCCGGGTGCCCCGGTGCAACACGCAAGGCATTCTCGTATATCCCCTCCCTGCCGGCCGATGCCGCGGTCCTTGATATCGGCTGCGGCGCCGGTATCCAGACCCGGGAGCTCGCTAAGCTCACCCGCGGGACGATCACGGCGGTTGACAACCACGGGCCGTTTTTGGATGCGGTTGACGCCAAGATGAAAGAGGACGGCGTTGCCGGACGCGTTACAACTGTGCATGCTTCCATGGATGCCCTCCCGTTCGGCCCAAGGCAGTTCGATCTCATCTGGTCCGAGGGAGCTATCTTCATCATCGGCTTTGAGAAAGGCCTCTGGACCTGGAAACCGCTCCTGAAAAAGGGTGGCTACCTTGTGGTCTCGGACGCCGCGTGGTTTGAGCCCAACCCGCCGCAGGAGCTGGTGGACTTCTGGGAGAGTGAGGGATATACGCCCCGGACCGAAGACCAGCTCAAAGAGCTTGTCAGGATTGCCGGGTACCGGCTCATCGCAACGTACCGCCTCCCCGAGGCCGGCTGGTGGGAGAACTACTATGTCCCGATGCTTGCCCGCATCGCGGAGCTCCGGAAGACCCACGGGAAGATCCCGGAGGATGCCGCGCTCCTCGATATGTTAGAGCACGAGGCGGAGATATACCGGAAGCACAAGCGGTACTACGGGTACACGTTCTTTATCCTGCAGAACCCGTGATCGTCCCCTGGCCGAACCCGGGCAGGAGGACACCATCCTGCCGGCCCGGTCCCCGCGGGGTTTTGGCCGGTCTCACTCCGCGTGTGCCCTGCAGGTTCACATAGTTCACTCTCTGGACGAAGCTGCCCCCGGCCGACTGCGCTCCCGCCAGCCCCCTTCCGGCACTACCATCTCGAACCGGGCTCCCGCTCCCAATGTTCCGGTCTCGGTTATCGTGATCCCCGTTATCGCGAGGATTTCCCGGGAGAGGAAGAGCCCAAGGCCGGTGTGCCGGAAAAACTTTCTTTGGAATATATTCTCTTTCTCGCCCGCGGGAATCCCGGCGCCATCATCCTCGCAGACGATAATACCGTTCGATCCCGATCGTTCGAAGGAGAACCGAATTTTCGAGAGCGTCCCGCCGTACTTGAGGGCGTTCTCCATCAGGTTGTAAAACACCCTCTCGAGCAGGAGATCAGCAAAGATCTCGACCGGTTCAGCATCAATGGTTATCACCACTTCCCCCGGCCGGATGTTGTTGACCGCATGGGCGATTGAATCCTCAAGACCCTGCCACACCGGTGAATTGATGCCGATCTCCTGGTAATCCTTGGTGAAACTGATCATCTCGGTGATGGTGTTCGTAACATCGGTCTCCTTCCTGATGAACTCCAGAAACCGCGGTTCGCTGACCAGGTTCCTCGATAGTTCGAGGTACCCGCTGAGCACGGTCAGCTGGTTGAGGATATCGTGGCGCGAGAGGTTGGAGAGCATGGTAAGTTTGGCATGGGCATTTTTCAGGGAAATCTCCGCACGTCTCCGTTCCGTCATATCGATGACCGACGCGATGCTCTGGAGGGTGCCGGGGAAGAGCTGAACATACACGTCCGCATCGATTACTCTCCCGTCTTTGCGGATGAACCGGGTCTCGTACTGGGCGGGTATTCCGGAACCGCCCTGCCTGCGTGCCGCGTGATACGAGCTGATGCGGTCCCGGTCAGCAGGGATGATGAACGAAAAGACTGAGGTGCGGTGTTCCACCTCCTCCCGTGAATATCCTGATATCTGCTCGAAGATGGAATTGACAAGCGATATGGTGCCATCGGCTTCGATTATCAGCATCCCGGTGCCGGAGTTCTCGAAAATTGTCTGGTACCGGTGGATGAGGTCCTCAGAAGTCTTCTTGAGCAGGGCATGGATGGAAGCCCGCTCCCGCAGAAGGTGCATGTTGTCAGCTTCCAGCCGGCGAACCCCGGCAGCAGCCCGGTGGATCCGCGCCTCAAGATCCCTGCACTGCCGGTCTTCAAGGGTTACGAGCAGGGGCAGGAGCGCTTTTTCAAGATCATCGTACTGTTTCATAACCGGTCAGTCCCGGAGGCTGATGAGGACAAGCGAGAGGGTCTCGTTGTGGAAATCACAGGTTCCGTCCGGGTTGCAGCCAATCTCCCCGTACGTGAAGAAACCTACGAGCGGAGCATTCCAGAGCAGGCTCGCTGAGAGAACTTCGTCTGCAGCCTGCATGCCCGCCACCCGGTAGCGTGCGATACAGGAGAAGAGGAGGAGCAGGGATGCATGCGGATGAACCCTGTGAAAAGCCCTCATCTCACGGATAGCCTGCTCGATGGTCTGGTACCCAAAAGAACTGGAGAACCGGACCCGGGATCCCTGGGGAACCGAGCCGGCGAACGTCAGGGATCCCTTCGAAAAATCCCCGGAGAGGAACGTGCGCAGCACCATGGTGCCGTCAGGACGACGGATCTGGAGCGGGAAATTGATCCCCATCTGCAGGAGATCACGGTCCGATACATCCAGGTACTCCCGGAACACCTCCGTTGTCGGCCGGTTGTCGATAGTATAGACGGTGTTCCCCTCAGAGGATGTGACTGTCATCTCTGCCCCGATACCAACCCACCCGCTTGAGGCGATCCCGGCAACCTCCACCGTGTCAGCATCGAAGGCGAGGGCAACGACCCCGTCGTGCGAAACCCCGTCACCGGTAAAAACCAGGGTATCTTCAAGATGGCCATCGTCTCCCGCCATTCCGCCGAAGATGGGGACGTGTTTTCCCGCTGCATGGGTGATGCCCCGCATAACCGCCTCACCGTCATTTTTCAGGCCTGCAATGGCGATCAGAAACGCCGGACGTGAAAACCGTCCGGATCCCCACACACCCACCCGCTCACCGAGTGCGAACGATGAATCTCCGTTGCGTTCGAAACGGGCTATGCAAAAAAGGGCGGGATCGATATCAAGGAAACAGCAGACCGCTGACATATCATTGAACGGGGCGTCCCCGCCACCGGCCAGGATCTCTCCTGCAGTGGAACAGCCAAAGACGGGGATGCCTTCAGGTTGGATGGCTGCGACCAGTGCGGGAATGTCCAGGGCAACCGAAGAGAAGATGATCCCCAGTGTGGGCCGGAACCTGGTTATCTGCCGGTATTTCTCCACGAGTTCCTCAGCAGAATACACCACAAAACTGGCTGTGCGGGGCATGGCATTCTGATTGATTAATACCCGCCCGGACTATTAAAGTATCCGGAGGTCTCATGCCGGTAAAAAACCCGTGCGATATTCCTGGTGCATCCATCTCCACGGGCGTCCGGGCCCACGCTAATTTCGATGTTTCTGTTCGTTTCCGGCCGGCCGCTCCGCTGTTTGGCCGGACCCCCCTGCTGCTGCCTCTGGCAGAAACCCGGCAGGATGCCACACCCCGCGTGAGATACTCCTCTCCGCTCCCGTGGCGGGACGGGGTCTCCTCCCGTTGTGAAAAATCTCTTCCGGGTCCGGCAGACTGGATCGCCAGTCCAACCGTCACCCTGATGCACCCGGGAGACGATCTGGTACATACGTATGGCAGACAATCTGGCACGGAACCTGCGGATCCTGGGTGAATCCCTCGGTACCGACTACTTCGGCATCGCCGACCTCACTCCGGTCCGCGACTTCATCCGCTCTCAGGGCGGGGACCGGGCTGCCCGGTACCCGCGGAGCGTGGTTATGGGGATCCGCCTGCAGGACAGCATGGTGGACATGCTGGCGGACCAGGACCGGGAA